>CAYODK010000059.1:19900-26601 GCA_964402695.1 uncultured Verrucomicrobiota bacterium | reverse complement strand
GTCATCGCGATCGACCTGCTGCGTCGCGCCGGCTGCGACGTCTGCGTGGCGGGGCTCGACGCCGGCACGATCACGGCGTCACGTCGCGTCCGGCTCGTGCCGGATGCGCCGTGGGCGGCGCAGGATCCCATGACCTACGATGCGCTGGTCCTCCCCGGCGGGGCCGAAGGCACGCGTCGCTTCTGCGCCCACGAGGGCCTGCTGAAGGCCGTCCGGGATCTCCACGCGGCCGGGCGCTGGGTGGCGGCCGTCTGCGCGGCCCCGCTGGTGCTGCAGCAGGCCGGAATCCTCGACGGGCGATCGGCCACATGCCATCCGGCTGTCGCGGACCGGCTGACGGCGGCCGCCTGGCGCGACGAGTCCGTGGTCGCGGACGGGACCCTCCTCACCAGCCAGGGCGCGGGGACCTCGATCGCCTTCGCGCTGGCCCTGATCGAGCGGCTCTGCGGCCGCGCCGCGGCGACGCGCGTGGCGGAGGACATCGTTCTCCGTACGTGAGCGCTCCGCGGCATGCCCGCCCGCGGCCCGCACATCTCATCCGCCCGATGAGCCCGCTTTGCGGCACGCACATGCGGGGGATGTCGCCGCCGGCTTCCGCCGGCGCCGCCCACGCAACTTCGCGCCCACCAGGACCGCCACCAGAAGGGCGGCCGCCGCGTGGCCGGGCCAGCCCACCGGCTCCACGTGGCACATGGGCGCGGCGGAGGGGAACGACGGGATCAGCCATCGGTCGGTGAGCCATCCGGCCGCCAGCGCCGATCCCGCAAGGCAGGCGAGGTAGACGAGACTGGCGCGCCGCCCCAGCATGCGTCCGAGCGCGCCAAGGGTCGCGGCGTTCGTGGCCGGGCCGGTGATCAGGAACACGAGCGCCGCACCGGGGGAGACCCCGGCCTGCATGAGCCCGAGCGCGATCGGCACGGAGGCGGTCGAACAAACGTACATGGGGATGCCGACGGCCATCAGGACGAGCATCCCCGGCAGGCCGCCCGGGAGCTTGTCCGCCAGGAAGTTGGCCGGGACGAGCGCGCCGATCAGCCCGGCGACCGCGAGCCCGACGAGGAGTTCCGTGCCGATGTCGGACGGCAGCGTCCCGAACCCGTGCCGGATGGCCCTGCGCCACCAGGCCGGCCGGGGGCCGTTGTCCGGTTCGACGACTTTCGGTCCCGGGTCCTCGCCTCCCGCCGTGATCCGGTCGATGGCCAGTCCGCAGACGGCGCCGGAGACGAAGGCCACGACGGGACGGATCAGGGCGAACACCGGCCCCAGAAGGCCATAGGTGACGAGGAAGCTGTCGACGCCGGTCTGGGGCGTTGACATCAGGAACGCGGCGGTGGCGCCGCGCCCCGCTCCTTCACGTCGAATCGAGACCGCCACGGGGATCACGCTGCAGGAGCACAGCGGGAGGGGCACCCCCAGGAGCGCCGCCTTGACCGAGGCTGACGCGCTCCGTCCGCCGAGGTTCCGGGCGATCCACGACGGCGGAATCGCCACGTGCAGAAGACCCGCCACCGCGAAGCCGAAGAGAAGGTACGGGGACATCTGCGCCGCAACGGACCATGCGCCCGACAGGACTCCCTTCCCATGCTCGAGGATCAGCGTGATCATATGGGACCACTATCCGGCCGGAAGGGGGCCGGCGCAAGGGAGGACCCGATCAGGGATCGGTCGGGGGCGGCGGAGCCTTCGACTGCGCGAGTTTCATCTCCGCCACGCGCAGGTACATCCGGATCGTCGTGTCCGCCGGATCCATGCGCGCGGCGACCCGGAAGGCCTCCACGGCCTCCTCGATCCGCCCCATCCGTTCCAGTTGGATGCCCAGCTTGGCCTGAAGCATCGGCCGGTTCGGGTGATCGGTGACGAGCTTCCGGAGCAAGGCGAGGGCGCCCTGGGAGTCTCCCTGCATCTGGAGCAGCTGGCTCATCGTGTGCTCGAAACCGGGTTCGCGCGGATTGCGGCGGGCCCCGAGCTCACACCATCGCCGGGCTTCCTGGATCCGTGCGGCCTTCCTGTCCGGATCGTCCTCCCCGGCCGCCTCCCGTGCCGCGATCCGGCAAAGGCCGAGGACCGGCTCCCACGCGCGGGAATCCCACGCCATCGCCCTCCGGAACCAGCCGGCGGCATCCTCCATCCGGCCCGCATCGAGAGCGGGCTGCCCGACGAACGTGGTCAGGGCATAGGCGACGCCGGCACGCAGGGTGAGGATGAGAGCCACAAGGGAAACGGCGGCGCCCGTCCATGCGATCCAGCGGCCCCGGCGGCGGGAGGGGAGCGGGTTGGGCAGATCGCCCGACGCATGGAAGAGCGCCGCCACGCAACCGAGCAGCACGAGAAGCACCATGCTGTTCCCGTAGATGTGGAAATTGAAATCGACGAGGGCCTGGCCGGCCGCGGCGGCGAAAGCGCCCACGGCCCCCGCGGAGAGGATCGCGTTGAGGTCCTTGCGCGTCCGTCCCTGCAACCGCACCAGGCGGACGAGCAGGGTTCCAGCGACGATCAGCCCGAGGACGCCCCCGACCACCCCGTACTCCGCCGCCACGTGCAGGTAGTCGTTGTGCGCATGCACGGCCGCGATGTTGGGCGGCAGCGAGACGTAGAGGCTGTCCAGTTGGCGGAACGAGCCGCCGCCGTGGCCGAACACCGGCGCGGCGGTGATCATGCGAACCGTGCCCCGCCACACCTCGATCCGGCCCTGCAGGTCGGTCGACGTCTTCTCCAGCCGGCTCCGGAGGTCGGGGGCCTTCGCCCACACCACGCCCACCACGACCCCCGCGACCACCGGGATGGCCACGAGGGCCACGGCCGCCTGCTTGATGCCCCGGCGCCACGCCGACAGCAGCAGCGTCACCCCGCACCCCACGAGGGCCGCCGCGAACCCGGCCCGGGACTGGGAGAGCACCAGCGGCCAGCCCATCATGCCCAGGGCATAGACGGCGACGACCTTGAGCGTCCACCCGGTCTCCGGGGCCATGAGCACGGCAAGGCTGAACGCCATGGCCATGGCCAGGAGGTTCGCGAAATGGTTCGGGCAGTTGTACGTGCCCCCCATCCGCATCAGATAGCTTGGATGCCGCTCGACCCCGAGCATCATCCGCGATCCCTGAAGATGCTGCAGAACCGCGTAGACGCCGTCCAGCGAGGCCACAATGAGCAGAAGGGCGACGAGCCATTTCCACCGTCCGCTTCGGCCCGCGAGACCGGCCACGACCCAGTAGACCGCCAGGCCGCTCCCGAGCATGAGCAGCCGGAGCATGGCTTCATAGGGCGCGACGGCGAACGGCACGGTCAGGGCGACGTAGGCGACAAACACCGAGGCCGGAAGGCTGCCCGGCGGAATGGAAAGCGGAACCTCGGCACGGAACACGACAGGGCGAAGCGCGTAGAGGAGAAAGGCGACATAGGCGCAGAGCATCAGGGGCGCCACCGACCACAGGCGGACGGCGCCGAACAGCACCGGGCCGGCGAAGGCGGGAATCGCCGCGAGCAGAAGCGCGGTCCACTCGTACACCACCGCACCTCGGGGCGCCTGACGGCGGCGGATCACGGAGTCGGCGGGGGAGGAGGGCATGGGCGCCATCGGCCGGGATCGATCAGTACCAGGTGCGCTTGACGACGATCACGTCGCCCGCCTCGATCTCGATGTCCTTTTCAGGATTGCGCTCGATATCCTTCGCGTTGAGCCGGACCGTCTTGTCGCCCCGCGTCAGCCGGACATCGGTCAGGTCGGCGAAATCCGTATAGCCGCCCGCGGTGGCGATGGCCTGCAGAACCGTCACCGATCCCACCAGCGAGAACCGGCCCGGCCCGCGCACCTCGCCACGGACAAAGTAGCTCCGGGTCGGGACGAGCACGTGCACCGTGAGATATCGGTAGATCTTCTTCTCGACGTAGTCCTTCTGGATCCTGTCCTCCAGCTCGCTCGCCGTGAACCCGGCCGCGCGAACCGTGCCGATGAACGGCAGCTTGACGTCCCCGTTCTCATCCACGAGGGATTCGATCTGTTCAAGCTGCGTGGTGCGCAGGTGGATGATCAGGGTGTCGCCCGACCGAAGGCGATACGACGCACCGCCCGTCGACGCCAGCGCCGCGGCATTGGTCCCCACCGTCTCGGTGGATCCGTCTGCCGCCTCGGCGGAGTCAACAGGGGCGGGTGCCGCCGGGGCATCGGCCACGATGTCGCCATAGGGCGCAGACCGGTCCAGCCGAAGGGCCGGGGCATCGGGTTGCTCGTCCGACGCGATCCCGACCATGCGGCATCCCGCCCCGGCCAGCGCCACCGCCAGCGCACCCGCCATCCATATGCCGTTCCATTTCATACAAGCATCCCGTTCCGCTGCGGCCATCTAAGCTGGCTTCGCCGGCGCCTCGTCCTTCGCCGGCTCGCCGGACCGGTAGTAGTAGTTCGAGTAGTAGGAGTGATAGTAATAGTAATAGTCGTCGCGGAGAATGTTGATGTTGTTCAGGACGACACCGACCAGCTTCCCGCCGACGTTCTCCACCATGCGCTTGGCCCGGAGCGACATGACCCGCGGATATTTCCGGTATTGAACGACCAGCATGACCCCGTCGACCTCGCTGGCCAGGATCGACGCGTCGCTCACACCGACCACCGGGGGCGAGTCGAAGAAGACGTAGTCGTACCGCGCCTTGAGATTCTTGATCAGCTCGCGCATGCGCTGCGTGTTCAGCACTCCGACGGACGACCGCGGCAGCTTGCCGCTGGGGAGGAAGTGGAGGTTCGGCACGTTGGGAACGGGCTTGATCGTCTCCTCGATCGGCACGTCGCGCATCAGGACGTTGGTGAGCCCGAACCGGTTCTGCATGCCCATGATCGTGTGCTGGACGGGGCGCCGCAGGTCGGAGTCGACGATCAGGACCTTGTCGCCGATCGCCGCGCACACGTACGCGAGATTGAACAGCGTCGTGGACTTGCCCTCGCCGACCCCGCCGCTGGTCATCGCGAATGCGCCGCCGGGGACGCCCTTGTTCGCGAAGAGGAGATTCGTCCTCAGCACGCGATAGGCCTCGGCATAGGGGCTGTCCGGGCCATCCTCGATCATCGGACGGACCTTCTGCGGGATCACGCCGATGACCGGCAGGCCCAGGTAGCGCTCCACGTCGTCCACCGTCTTGACCGACGTGTCGAGATACTCGATGAAGAAGGCCAGGCCGACGCCCAGCACGAGACCGCCGATGAAGCCGAGGAAGATGTACATCGGAACGCGCGGTTCAACGGGCCGGTCGACGGGCGGCGGCTCGGCGGGATCGATCAGCTCCACCGGCGTGCTGGGAACCTCGAGCTTGATCGCCTCCTGGCGCACGCGGGCCTCCATCGCCTGCATGACGCTCCGCTCGAGTTCCAGGTCCCGCTCCGCCTTCGTGAACGGAAGGAACTTCTCCCCCTCGGCGACGATGTCCGCCTCGCGGGCCGCCTTCAACTCGTTCTCCAGGGCCTCGTACCGGGCCAGGCTAACCTCGTACTCGGTCTTCATGCCCCGCTTCAGCCCCAGCAGGGCGGAGTCCATCTTCTTCTGGAGTTCCTCCCGCCCCGCCTTGGAGCGCAGCACGTCCGGGTGGTTCTCACCGTACGTCTCCAGCATCAGCTTGAGCGAGACATCGGTATCGACCAACTGCCGGCGGATGGCCATGATCTCCTGGTCCTGGACGATGACCGAGGCGGACTCCATGAGTTCCGTGCCGGACATGCCCTCGATCTGGTCCAGCCGCGCCTTCCGGTAGAGCATATCCACGCGGGACGCGATCCGGTCCGCCTCCAGCTGCTGAAGCCGGATCTTGTCCACCCGGTAGCCGCTCCCGGCCGGGCCGCCGGAGCTGAGCATGGAGACGCCGAGCTCCTTGCGCAGCCGCTCGACCTCCTTCTCCTGGGCATTGACCCGCTCGCGCTGCTTCTCCACCTCGCTGCGGATGGCATCGATGCCGCGCTTGAGCTCGTTTCGCTTCACCGTCAACCGCTGGTCGCGGTACACCTCGGCCACCTCGTTGGCGATCTTGGCGGCCTCCTCCGGGTTCTCGCGCTTGACAAGGATCGCAATCAGGCTGGTGTCGCGGGACTGGGCGACCTCGATGGACTGCGACAGGACCTCGAGGGTGTCCTCCTTGCCCAACGGCGCCTTGCTGGCGTTGTACTGCTCGCCCCAGATGCGCGCGAGGTCGAGATTGGCCGCCACCGCGTAGAGGATCGGCCGGGACTTGATGATCTCGAACTGCGTCTTGAGGAAGAACGGGTTCCAGCCGCCCGCGAATTCGCGCTCGAACACCGGAACGTCCAGCACGTCCTCGCGCACCAGGATCCGGGCCTGGGCGCGGTACTTTGGAGGGAGGCTGTACGCGTACAGGACGGTCGTCACGAGCACCAGCAACATCACCGCCAGGATGATCTCCTTGCGTGACCGGATGACCCGCCAGTAGTCGAGAAAATGGAGGCTGGTGTCGGGAGCTGGTTGTTGGTCCATACGCGTTGCCTACCGGTTCCTTCCGCGGGGCCGGCCCTGCACGGCACGGCGGGGGACTAGCCCCCGCCGGCCACCATTCCAACTATGAAGGAAATGACCTTGGGATCCGGGCATGTCCTACATCCGGATCCTCCAGCCGACGTCCACACGGTTGCGCTCGATTTCACCCCGGCCCGCGAAGTCGGAATCGAACAGCGTATACGTGTAGCCGAGATCGACGTAGTTGTTGCG
>CAYODK010000059.1:0-19890 GCA_964402695.1 uncultured Verrucomicrobiota bacterium | reverse complement strand
GACGGCGTAGCTGACCCGGGCGCCCGCGGTGATGGCGCTCTCGGATCCATCCTGCACCGACGCCTCGTCGACGAGGTCGACCGAATTCTCGGCGTCGTAGTCCGACATGTAGTACTGCCCGATCAGGCTCAGCGTGATCTTCGCCGTCAGGTCATGGGCCAGGTTGGCCGTCAGCGTGGTGCGCTGCTGGTTGGCGAACGTCGTCAGACCGGACTGATACATCGAGTAGCCCGCGCCCAGCGTCAGCCGGGTGGTCGGCGCCGGGGCGATCGTGAGCGAGAGCTCGCCGTACGGCGAGTCGTCGTCGGCGACATTGGCCCCATCCATGTCCTTGGCCGAATAGCCGGCGCGGACGCGGCCCATCAGGTTCGGGCTGAACGTATTCTCCAGGCCGAGGCCGACCGAGTACATCTGCGCGCTGCGGTCCGGGATCTGGGTGACCGAGGCCGCCGTGTAGCCCGGCGTCGTGACCCCCTCGCTCGCCTGCGCAAGGGCGTTGTCGTAGGAGATGTCCTCCAAGGCGCCGTCGACAAACACCGTGGTCGACTTGCCGACCTGCAGGCCGAACGAAAGGCCGCCGGCCACGATGTCGAAGTCATCCCGCAGGGCGATCGCGGCGTCGTCGTACTGCATGACCTGGTAGCGACCGGTACCGCTGATGCGGGCCTTCGGCGTCAGCATCACGTTCAGCGAAGCCACCGCGGAATTGTAGAAGTAGCTGTAGTTGGGCTGCCGCAGCGCGCCGTCCGCATCGACCACGTCCGCGCGGTCGTAGAAATAGAGCATGTCCTGCAAGGACAGCGTCAGCCGGCGACTCAGCTGCTGGCTCCACGTGGCATCGAGGACGTGCGACCAGTCGGTGTGGTCGTCCTCGTACAGTTCCTCATACCACGTCAGGGACGGCCGGTAGCGGATGCCCAGGAAACCGCTGTCGTAGACATGGTCCAGAGACAGCGAGATCTCCTCCGTGATGAAGACGCTGTCCTTGGTCTCGTTGTCGCTGTCCTTGGACACATACGTAACGTTGTCGTCGTATCCGACGCGCAGCGTGTTTTCCACGTGGAAAGGACTCTGGCCCTCCGCCGCCCACGCGGCGCCACCGGCCACGAAGCCCGCGGCCACGATCCAACGCATCATGCTCTTCATCATTCGGCTCCTTTTCTCCCGTGCGAGCGATTCCTGTTCGGGCAATGGTTGTCCGGCGGTCATCAGGTGGGCGTCAGCGGGACCGGCGGCCGGCCCTCAGGCGCAGGCGGAGCCCGGTCCGTCCCGATATTGGGGAAGACGACCGTGTTGAGCAGACCGCTGCCTGTCGAATCCGGGATGTAGACCTTCGCCAGCGGGTTGATCGAGGACCGGCCCGCCGTGATGTTCTGCAGGGCGGCCGAGAGGGGGATCAGCGCCTGGACGCCGCCCTCGACCGTGTCGGTCGGAACATTGACGCCCTGGAGGACATTGAGCCAGTTCTGCGCGTCGGCCTTGTCGCCCTGCACGGACGCCTCCAGCCCGAGGGCCCGGACGAGAAGGACCGCCAGCTCGGCCAGCGTCACCTTCGTTTCCGGATTGAGATTCCATCCGGGCGTCGGGTTCTGCTCCGTCGGCACGAGGGTCGGCGACGGGAAGATCCCGTTCTGGGACAGGATCATCACGCACTCAAGGTCGCTGGGGTTCGGCGGAAGATAGGGAAGCAGCCCGAGCTTCTTCACGAGGAGCTGGGCGAGCTCGCCCTGGCTCATCATCTCGGCCTCGCCCTCGGCGGCCACCGTCACGGTCGGCACCGCGAACATTGCGGCGCACAGCAACGTCATACCGACGACAAACACCTTGCGCTTCATGGCTACTTTCCTTTCCTCAATCGTCCGCCCACCGGCGAACCGCCTGTTTCCGAATCACAGAAACCATGCCTAGTGCCTAGTAAAGCCGCACCTCCGAACGCCGTCAACCTTGAAACGAGAAAAAAATGAGGCCGCCCGCATTGCCTACCGCGCCCCGTTTCCTTATCGTCCGCAGGCATGGAACCCGGGCGACGAACGAGCTTCACCTATCCGCTCGACGACGGCCAGCGGAAGGCGCTGGCCGCCGAGCTTTCCGGCGGGAACTACCGGCCGGTGCAGGTCCCGTATGCCACGCTCGCCGCGGAACGGCCGGGCTGCAGGATCGTGCTGTATCAGAGCGGGAAGTGCGTCGTGCAGGGCGCGGAGGCCGCGGACTGGGTCGCCTTCACCCTGGAGCCGCTGATCCTCGGCGGCGCGTCGCTCGGCTACGAGAACGTCCTGGACCCGGCCCGCGTGCAACCGCACATGGGCATCGACGAGAGCGGCAAGGGCGACTACCTCGGGCCGATGGTGATCGCGGCCGCCTATGTCGATGCCGGCCTCGTCGCGGAACTCGAACGCATGAACGTCCGGGACAGCAAGCGCATCACGAGCGACCGGGCCGCCCTGGCCCTGGCCCGCGAACTCCGCAGGCTGCTGCGGGGCCGCCACGCGATCGTCACGATCGGCCCGCGCGCCTACAACCGCCTCTATGCGAAGTTCGGCAGCGTGAACCGGCTGCTCGCGTGGGGGCACGCGCGCGCGATCGAGGACCTGCTCGACCTGGTTCCGGACTGCCCGCGCGCCCTGTCCGACCAGTTCGGCCCGGAACGGCAGATCCGGCAGGCCCTTCTGGCGAAGGGGCGCGACATCCGGCTCGATCAGCGGCCGAGGGCGGAATCGGACCCGGCCGTCGCCGCCGCCTCCATCCTCGCCCGCGGCGCCTTCCTCGACGCGCTGCACCGGCTGGGCGAGCGCTTCGGCATCGCCGCGCCCAAGGGCGCCTCGCCGGCCGTCGAGGCCGCGGCGGCGGAGATCGTCGCGCGCCACGGGCCGGAGGCCCTCGTCGAGTCCGCGAAGTGTCATTTCCAAACGACGGATCGCGTGCTCGCCGCCTCCGGACGGACACGCGAGGCGCTCGGCGAACTGGGCCGGGCCGTGTCCAAGGTCAAGTCGGGCGAATGGCGCGGACGCCGCTCCGCCCCCCGGGAGAGTCCATCATGAAACTGGTCCGCTTCGGTGACGCCGGGCAGGAACGGCCCGGCCTCTGGATCGAGGACGCCCTCGGCCCCGGCCGCGCAGGAATCCTCGACGTCAACGGCATGGCGTTCGACATCCACGATTACGACCGCCACTTCTTCGCGCACGGCGGGCTGGCCCGTCTCGGCGCGCTGCTCGCGGAGGCCGGCCGGAAGATCGTCCCCGCCGGCGACGTGCGGCTGGGCCCGCCCGTGGCCCGGCCCGGCAAGATCCTCTGCCTCGGCAAGAACTACGCGGAACACGCGAAGGAATTCGGCGGCCCCGTTCCGACCGTGCCCGTGGTCTTCTCGAAGGCCGGAACCTCCCTCGCGGGCCCGTACGACCCGATCGTGCTCCCGCCCTGCGCCGGACGCGTCGACGGCGAGGCCGAACTCGCCCTCGTGATCGGCCGCACGGCGAAGCGCCTCCGGCCGGACACCGCGATGGGCTGCGTCGCCGGCTACTGCGTGCTCAACGACGTCACCGACCGCGACGCGCAGAAGGCCGGCCTGCAGTGGTTCTACGGGAAGAGCTTCGACACGTTCTGCCCCCTCGGGCCGTTTCTCGCCACCGCCGACGAGATCGCCGATCCGCACGCGCTGCGGATCTCCGCCCGCCTCAACGGCCGGGTGCTGCAGGACGGCACCACGGCCGACATGATCTTCCGCATCCCGGACATCCTCGTGCACATCACCGCCGCCGTCACCCTCGAGCCCGGCGACGTCATCGCCACCGGGACGCCGTCGGGCATCGGATCGGCCCGCACGCCGCCGCTCCTGCTGAAACCCGGCGACATCCTCGAGACCGGCGTCGAGGGGCTCGGCACGCAACGGGCGGAAATCCGGGCGGAATGACGGGGCCGGACCACGGCGGACGAAGGGCCGACCCCCGCCCCTGCGCGGCCGGCGGCGCCGGCCCCGGGGCCGCCCCGCCCGGCCTCTACATCCACGTCCCCTTCTGCATCCGCAAGTGCGCGTATTGCGACTTCGCCTCCGAGGCCCCGCCCCATCCGGACCGCATCCATCGCTACCTGGCCTGCCTCGAGATGGAGATCGGCCGCCTGCCGGCCGGTTTCCGTCCGGGCACCGTGTTCCTGGGCGGCGGAACGCCGACCGCCCTCGACGACGCGTCGTTCGGCCGGCTGCTGGACCTCGTGCGGCCCCGGGCGGCCGCGGCCGTCGAGTGGACCTGCGAGGCCAACCCGCGGACGGTGACGGAGACCAAGGCGGCGCGCATGCGGGCCGCGGGCGTCACCCGCGTCTCGCTGGGCGCGCAATCGTTCGATTCCGCGACGCTTTCATTCCTCGGCCGCGCGCACGGAGCCGACGACGTCGCCTACGCCGCGGAGGTTCTGCGGGGCGCGGGTCTGGACAACCTCGGCGTCGACCTGATCACCGCGGTGCCCGGGCGCGACACCGCCGCGCTCGCCCGCGACATCGACCGTGTCCTCGACCTCGCCCCCCGGCACGTCTCGGCCTACACGCTGTCGATCGAGGAGGGCACCCCCCTGGCCGCGCTCGTGGACATGGGCGCGGTGAAGCCCGTCGCCGAGGACCAGGCGCTCGCGGAGTACGACCTCGTCCGGTCGCGGCTCGTCGCGGCCGGGCTCCGCCACTACGAGATCAGCAACTTCGCCCGGCCGGGATTCGAGTGCCGGCACAACCTGCTCTACTGGAGCGGCGGCGACTACCTCGGGTGCGGACCGGCGGCCCACTCGCACCGCGACGGCACCCGGTGGGGGAACGTCCAGACCTTGGAAGCCTGGATCGATGTCGTCTCCAGGGGTTGGACGCCCATCGATTTCGAGGAGCACCTCGCCCCCGAGAAGCGCGCCCGGGAGACGCTCGTGTTCTCGCTGCGCCGCCTCGAGGGTGTCGATGCCGCGGCGTTCCGCGCGACGACCGGATTCGACCTCGACGCGCTCTGCGGCGCCGAACTCGACCGGTTGGTCGGACAGGGTCTCCTGGAGCGCACCGACCGCGGCATCCGCCTCGCCGAGCGCGCCCTTTTCATCAGCGATGCGGTCTTCGCGGAGCTCGTCTGATCGTCGACGGTTGGGTATGGGTTGTCGGATGGTGGATCGTGGATGTTGAATCCGGAGGCATACGGATGAAGAGGATCTGCGCGGCGGCGGCATTGTGGGCGGCGGGCGTGACGGCGGGGGAGGTCGACCTGCTCTCGGGCGGCGGGCTGGACGCGTGGCGCGCGCCGACCGGCGAGTGGGCGGCCGCGGGCGACGCGGCCAAGGGCGCGACGAATCCGAAGGCGCTCGAGACGAGGCCGGGCACGGGCGCGATCGTCAACGGCGCGAAGGGGCGCACCTCCAACCTCCTCACGAAGCAGGAATGGGGCGACGTCGAGCTGCACGTCGAGTTCATGGTGCCGGAGAAGTCCAACTCCGGCGTCTACCTGATGGCGCGCTACGAGATCCAGGTCTTCGACAGCTTCGGCGTGAAGGAACCGCACCACTCCGACTGCGGCGGCATCTACCAGCGCTGGGCGGACAGCCGCGGCTTCGAGGGGAAGCCGCCGCGCGTCAACGCGGCGGGCCGGCCGGGCGAATGGCAGACGTTCGACATCACCTTCCGCGCGCCCCGCTTCGATGCCGCCGGAACGAAGACGGAGAACGCGCGGTTCGTGAAGGTGGTCCACAACGGGATCGTCATCCACGAGAACGCGGAGGTCTCCGGCCCGACGCGCGCGTCGACCTACCAGGACGAGAAGCCGCTCGGCCCCCTGATGCTGCAGGGCGACCACGGACCGGTGGCGTACCGGAATCTGCGGGTGAGGACGCTTGGAGAGAAGTAGGGAAACTCCAAACTCCAAGGAAGTTCAAAGTGAACAAGGGGCAAAGGGGGAAGTCGGAGGGCGGTTCTGACGGCGCCCTTCCTCCTTTCCTCCTTATGACTTTCCACTTCCTTGGAGTTTGGAGTTTCTCACTTCCCCTTCCCTTCCCACCAGTGTGGCCTGGGCGATCGCCAGGTCGCGCCCATGGGCGAGGCTGACGAGCACGCGCGTCACGCAGCGGTCCGCCGCGAGCCGCCGTCCGCGGCCATGCAGGGTCACGGCCGGGGCCCCGGTGCGGGGATCGCGGGCGACCTCGATGTCCTTCCATCCCAGCGAATCGCCGATGCCGGTGCCGAAGGCCTTGGCGACGGCCTCCTTCACGGCGAACCGGCCGGCGTAGTGGCGCCACGGCGCGGCCTGCCGGTCGCAGTAGGCCCGTTCGTCGGTCCGGAACACGCGCCCGACGAAACGATCCCCCCAGGCCTCGATCGCCTTCTGGACGCGGTGGCTCTCGACAAGGTCGACGCCGACCGCCAGCACGCATTCCGGGGCCGCGACCGGAACGGCACGGCGCCGCGCGCGCGGCGCGCCCGGGCGGCCCCGGCCCGTCATGCGCGCCCTCCCCGGTAGGCGTCCATGCCGGCCCTCATCGCTTGCACCGCCGGGCCGAGCCCCACGAAGACCGCGTCGCAGACCAGGCTGTGCCCGATGTTGAGCGTGTCGAGGTGCGGAATCTCCAGGATGCCGGGCAGGGTGGCGTGGCTGATGCCATGCCCCGCGTTGACCCGGAGCCCCAGGGCCGCGCCGATCCGGGCGCCCTCGGCGAGGCGGTCGAGTTCCGCCGCGGCCGCGGCGCCGGCCAGGTCGCAGTAGCGCCCCGTGTGCAGTTCGACGTACGGCGCTCCCAGGCGGGCCGCGGTCTCGAGCTGGCGGCGATCGGCCTCGATGAAGAGGCTCACCGCGATCCCGGCGGCGCGCAGGGCCGCGACGCAGGGGCGCAGCTCGTCCTCGTGGCCCGCCGCATCGAGGCCCCCCTCCGTGGTGCGCTCCTGCCGCCGCTCGGGCACGAGGCAGACCTCGTCCGGCCGGATGTCGAGCGCGATCGCAAGGATCTCCGGCACATTGGCCATCTCCAGGTTCAGCGGCACCCCGGGGAGCGCCCGGAGCGCGCGCACGTCGGCCTCCTGGATGTGCCGGCGGTCCTCGCGCAGGTGCACGGTGATGCCGTGCGCGCCGGCCCGCATGCAGACCCGGGCGGCCTCGACGAGGTCGGGGTACGCCGTTCCGCGCGCCTGGCGCAGCGTCGCGACATGGTCGATATTCACTCCCAGACGAAGCATGGCGGTCCCTCCCGTTCGAACATCGTCAGAACACGTCTTCCATCTCGCGTTCGGGCTGGTCCTGCAGCCCCATCGAGCGATCGTACACGACCCACGTGTTGGGCCCCTGGGCCCGGGCGCGCTGGAGCGCGGTGCCGGCCGCGTCGATGACATGGCCCGGCGTGGACCCCGTGCCGCCGATGCCCGCGATGCCGATGCAGACGGCGTACGGCACGCGGACCGGGCCGTTCGTCGCCGCGGCGGAGCGCACCCGGTCGACCAGCCGGCGCGCGGCGGCCTCGGCCCCCGCCGGCGAGCACTCCAGCACGGCGAGGAACTCCCCGCCCGCGAATCGTCCAATCAGATCGGCCTCGCGGACGTGGGCGGACAGCAGCGCCCCGAAGGCGCGGATCACGGCATCGCCCGCCTCGCGCCCGCCCCGCCGGTTCAACTCCTCGATCCGGTCGATGCCGATGTGCAGCACCGAGACCGCCAGCCCGTCGCGCCGGCAGCGGGCGATGAATTTCCTCGCCGCGCCCCCCATCTTGTCCGCCCGCAGGATCCCGGTCAGCGGATCGAGCAGCGCGGCCTCGGCCGGCGGGACGGGTTCCTCGGCCGGCGCGGACACGGCCGCGGGCACGGCGCCCGCGAGCACGCCGGGCGCCAGGTCCTCCGCGGCGGTCCGTGCCGTCTCCGCCGCCTCGAGAAGCGCGGGGCCCGAGTCGCCATCCGCGGGGAACGCCGCCGCCCCGAAGGAGGAGGTCCACGCAACGCCCCCCGCCCCGGCGGCGGTCCCCAGGCGCCCCCTCCACCGGTCGATCACCAGGTGGAGGCGTCCGGGATCGAGATCAAGGACGGCGCCGATACGGTCCGGGGCCAGCGCCATCAGGTCGTCGCCCTTCCGCGCAGCGGCCTTGAGCAGAGGCAGGGCGGCGGCCGCGGCGGGCCCGTCCGGGCGCGCCGCGAAGCCCAGGATGCAGACCGTGAACCCGCCCGGGGTCGATCCGCCGGCGGCCAGCCGCCGGGCGATCGCAAGGAGGAACGCATCGCGCGGCGACAGCCCGCCGCCCCCGCCGCTCCTCGCCAGGCGCATCAGGCGTTCGTACTTGACGTAGCTGTAGGCCGCGGCCAGGGCAAGGAAGGTCACGGCGAACGCGATCAGCGTCTGTCCTGCGGCTGTCGTGAGCTCTGGCATGGCACACTTCTATCCCAGAAGCCGTCCCGATTCCGAGTCAAAGAAATGCCAGCGGGTGGCGTCCGGGATCAGCGTGACCGGACGCGCCCCGCCCGGAATCCGGGAGGGCGACCGGGCCACGATCCGGTGGGGGCCCGCCTGCACATGCACCAGCGTGTCCGCCCCGAGGGTCTCGACCACGTCGACGGTCGCGCCGATCCCCGCCCCCGGCGCGTGGGACTCCGCACTCACCTCCAGGGCCTCCGGCCGGATGCCGAGCGTCATCGCGGCGCCCGCCCGCCCGGGGCCGACCCGCTCCGCCACGGGCGGCGGCAGCCGGAGCGCGATGCCGGGCGCCTCGAACCACAGCCCGCCGTCACGCCCCTCCAGCCGGCCGTCGACGAAGTTCATCGGCGGGCTGCCGATGAACCCGGCGACAAACCGGTCGGCCGGCCGGTCGTAGATCTCCAGCGGCGGCCCGGCCTGGTGGATCACGCCGTCCTTCATCACAACCACACGGTCCCCCATCGTCATGGCCTCGACCTGGTCGTGCGTCACGTAGATCATCGTCGCATCGAGCCGCCGGTGCAGGCGGCTGATCTCCACGCGCATCTGCACGCGCATCCGCGCGTCGAGGTTCGACAGCGGCTCGTCGAACAGGAACGCGCGCGGACGGCGGACGATCGCCCGGCCGAGCGCGACACGCTGCCGCTGCCCGCCGGAGAGCGCGCGCGGACGGCGGGCGAGCAGGTCCGAAAGGCCGAGCATCTCCGCCGTGTCGCGCACGCGACGTTCGATCTCGTCGCGCGGGACCCGGCGGAGCCGGAGGCCGAAGGCGAGATTCTCCGCGACGGTCATGTGGGGATAGAGCGCGTAGTTCTGGAACACCATCGCGAGATCGCGGTCGCGCGGCGGCACGTCGTTGACCCGGCGGCCGTCGATGTGGATGTCGCCGCGGGTCGCCTCCTCGAGGCCGGCGATCATGCGCAGCGTCGTCGACTTGCCGCAGCCCGACGGGCCGACCAGCGCGACGAACTCGCGGTCCGCGACGTCAAGACAGGCCTCCCGCACGGCGGTCACGCCGCCGGGGTACTCCTTGGACACGCGATCGAGAACGATTCTGGCCATGGGCTGAAACCCGCCGGGCGCCGGTTGCCGCCGGGCCGCGGGGGCCGATGCGATATAGCCCCCGCCCCGCGGGCTGTCAACGCGGCGCGGACGGCGGCCATTCGCGGGCGTTGGCGGCGTCCTCATCCAGGACCTCCGTCTCCCCGTGCGACCACGCGCGGACGTAGTCGATCATGAAGGTCGAGGGCAGATCCTCGTGCCGCGGCAGGCCGAACCAGTCGGGCATCGTCTCGGAGTCGAAGATCAGGCGCATGGGCACATGCCAGTGCGTGTTCGGCATCGACCGAACGCGCACGCCGTCGACGTGCCACACCAGCTCGCGCGGGGTCCATTCGAATCCGAAGACGTGGAAGCCGTCCGCCCACCGCCATGGCGCCTCCCACCGCCCGCCCGCGCTCCAGTGGTTGTTGGTGCCGTCCTCCCGCCAGACATGCGCGTTCATGTGGTAGGCCCGCTCGCGGCCGGGCGCCCGGCCGCCAAGCTCGAAGACGTCGATCTCCGTGCTCCAGCGCTTCAGCCCGGAGGTGAACCAGAAGGAACTCGAGCCCGCGGAATCCATCGGCCGGGCGCGGATCTCGAAGTAGCCGTAGCGGACCAGCCGGCGCGTGCCGACATAGGCGGACGTGTACGTGTGGTAGTTCGTGTCCTTCGTCAGGCCGGAGACGTCCTCCAACCGCATCGTCAGCGTCAGGAAACCGTTCGTCTCGCCGACGTTGCTCCGCCGGAAGAGCGCCGGCGCGCGGCCGATCCACCGATACGGCGAGACCCACGTGTTGGTGTCGAACCGGCCGTCGTTGAACTCGTCGGAGAAGGCCGGCAGCGGCGTCCAGCCGCCGCGGTTGGCCTGGTCGGCCAGCGGCAGCCCATCGGTGACGCGCGCCGGCGGGGCCTCCAGCGGCCCCGTGCGCGTCCAGCCCGCATCCTCGCGCGCGACGGCCGCGCCCCACTTGGCCGCCAGGTAGTCCATGACCTCGCGCAGCGCGCCCTCGCTGAGGAAGCCCCGGTTGTAGATCAGCACCTCGGCGAGATCGCCGCGGAACGACGGCGCACCGCCGGCCGTCGCGCCGATCGCGACCGCCCCCGGCGCCACCGCGTCGTGGGTCAGGACGCGGACCGTCGGCCCGAAGGCCTCCGCGCCCTCGCCGGTCGTCAGCGTCGCATTCGGCGGCTTGTTGTCCGGCACCGCGCCCAGGCGGATCGACACCAGACGCTGCCAGCGCGCCCCGCCGGCCTGCGGTGCGAGCCGCTGCGAGACGACGAAGGCCGTGACCGGCCCCGGCGCCGTCGCGACCGGCGCGAGACGCAGCGCATCCTTCCCGGAGAACCGCACGGCCGGCTTCCCGCCGCACGCGCCCTCCACCCGCACCGGCCGCCCCTCGACCGTCACGGCCCGGCCGGCCTCCGACTTGTCGGCCCAGCGCACGATGGCGCCGTCCTTCGACTCGATCGTCGCCGCGTCCGACGCGTCAAGCCAGAGTTGGAGCCCGGCGGACGGCGGCGCAGGCGGCGGCTCCGCCCGGACCGCAGGGACGGCGAAGGCTGCAAGGCCCAGCGAAATCAGACGACGCAGCGCTTTCATGACACCGGCACCAAACGGGCGACCTCGGCCATCGTGGCCTGCTGGCGGCGCTCGACGAAGGCACGGGCCTTCGCGACCTTCGCGCGGGCGGCGGCCGGATCGCGCGCCATCGCCAGGACCGCCGGGAGCAGCTTCGGGATCTCCTCCGCCACGTCGAAGTCGAAGAGCCAGTCGCCGAGCCCGATGTCGCGCCACATGATCCCTTTGCTCGTCTGCTCGGCGAACCGGCAGACGATCGCCGGGACACCATTTCCGATACACATGATCGGCGAGTGCATTTCGAGGCCGAAGAGGCCCGCGGAACGGAGGTACGTGCTCAACGCCTCGTCCGTCAGCCAGAACCTCTCACGCCAGACGACCCCCTTGCGGACGTCCTCCGGCAGCTTGTCGACGATCATCTCCTTCCCCACCGCCATCTGGGTCATGTCCTCGGGGCACACCAGCACCTTGAGCCCGGTCTCGCGGACCACCGCCGCCACGGCCTCGCGCAGCGGCGCGATATCGTGCTCCTTCATCGCCTCGTTGCGCTCGTGTTTCGCCGCGTCGAACGGCCGGCCCTTCTTCACCGTCCAGTACGGCGTGTTGCGCAGCCGCGGGATGCAGCAGAGGAACCGCCCGGGCTCCAGCCCGTTCGCCCGCAGGAAGGCGTCGGCGGCCGCGTCGTTGCGCAGATCGCACGCGAAGGCGCCGTCGGGGCCGAACTCCATCACGGGCGATGCGATCCCGTCGGCCTTCGCCTTGGCCAGCGACACGGTGTCGCGGAAGTAGACGAACTTCGCGCGGGTCATCAGGGCGCGGACCGGCTCGTCGGCGCCGCCGTAGGTGATGCCGTAGATGCCGAAGGGCTTGCCGGTCGCCTTCTCGAACGCGGCGACGTCCTTCGCCGCGACGAACGACGGCCCCGAGCCGTGCAGCAGGAAGTCGCACCAGGCCACCGCATCGGCGAGATCGGCGTTCGAGGCCTTCCCGTCACCACCGATCGTCCCCTTCACGATCTTCAGGGACGGGAACCGCTTGTGCTCCATCGCGGCCACCTGGTCCGTGAGGTCACCCGACGCCCACAGCCGCACCTCGGCCCCGGGGATGTGCTTCTCGATCAGCGCGAGCACGCCCGGCGTGTGCGCGATGTCCCCGATGTTCACCACCTGCCACGACGATCGCAGCAGGATCCGCGGCCGCCGCCCCTCCGCCGCCCCCGCCACGCTCGCGGCGAGCACCGCCCCGAGCCCGCCGAGGAATTGCCGTCGCGTCCCTTGGATCTGTCGCATCATCGTTTCATCCTCCCAAAGCCCCCCTGGAGCAACACGGCCCGCGCCTCGGCCAGCCCGCGGGCTGAGCGCAATCGGGCCAAGCGGGCGGCTCTCCGCGACAGTCTCACATCCGGATTACGCTTCGGATCGAGCATGGCCAGTTGTCCGCAGTAGTGCTCAGAGGACGTGTACCAGTTGCCGTCGCTGTCACAGCCGATCGCCAACGACCACGTCGGCCACGTGTGCCAGTCGTCGTAGACGATCGCAAGCCAGGAACCATCGGCGAATGGCAGATGGAGACCGAGGCTTCCGACGATCTGGTCTCTGTCCGCGGACGTCCGCGCCGTCTCCAGACGGCGGACCAACTCATGACGAATCCAGAAGGGGGCCGGAGGACTTGGAATGTCGTAGGGCCAGACAAGAAGGGACACCATGAAGCAAAGAGCCGCCGTGCCGATGAAGAACGTCGTCCTGGACGCATGCCCCCTCCGATACCGCCAGGCCATGGCAAGCGAGATGATCAGCGCCGGAAACGCAGCGAAGACGTAGTAGCTCATGATCGTCGACACCGCGGCCAGGAAAGCGAAGATCGCGAGCACGAGATACGCACCCAGACCCAGGGCTCTAGTTGCTCGACTGCTCATGTCGTCTTTCGCGCTTGAGCCTTCAGCCGCCGCGCCGGTCCTCATCGTCCCGCCCCGATCAACGCGTCGAACCTCCGCCGGATCAGCTGTCGGCGATTGACGGAGGGGATCCGGGCGATGATGTCCCGGGCCCTGGTGATGCGGAAGCCCCGGGGCAACTCGACCTCCGGCAGCGCCGCAAAAAGACGGGATCGGGCAGGCGAGAGATAGAGGAAATCGATCAGGGCCTTCTCGGGAGTCGCCACCGCCGGCCCCCCGGCGCGGATCGGCTCGTATCCGAAGAAGAGCGACGTGGGAACATGGTGCAGTGAAACCGCCCCCAGCGGCGTCTCGATTCGGCGGGTCCGCCCCGGGGTCACCGCATAGAGGACCGACGGGATTTGTGCGATCAGACCGTGGTGATGAAGGGCGCTTTGAAGCGAAATGCCGGCCGGAAGCGGCGCGGAGAACAATCCGGGTAGATCCCACGGGCCGATGCGATCCGGCACCCCCCAATGGCCATGCCCCAAGTGGATGAGGTGCCCAGCGCGCGCCAACCGCGAAAGCGCCTTGCTCGCACCGGCCCGCGGGAGCCCGAGGGCGGCCGCCGCCTCGGCCGTTCGGAATGCGGCCGGGCCCAGGCGCCGGAGCACCGAAAGGGCATCGAGCAGCCTCACGGCACCGCCCCCTCCAGAGCTTCCAGCACACGCAGGCGCATACCGTCCCATGCCGCCTCGCTATCCCATGCGACACGGTCCTCCGGCGCCAGAAAGGATAGCACCTGCCCGCGGAAGTCCGCGAAACCCAGCGAGAATACCCGTTCCCGCGCCCGTTCCCGGTCGGCGGGATCGGGAAGCGCGACCGACGCGGCCGACACAGCGCCGGATGCCAGCAACAAGTGAAGGTCGAAGACATCGCGGGATTGAGGCACCGCCCGTGATAGGAGCGCCTCGGTCTTCTGACGGAACGCCTCGGGCGCAGTGTAGTGCGCGACGAGGATCGGCGGAAGCCCGTACGCCCCGACAAGCCCTGGGGCGACTGGATCGACGCGGATCTCGCCGCCGGCCTTGCGGCGCGAGAACTCGATGCGCGTCGGCACGGGTGCCGGCACCACCGGAACAAACAGTCCCAGCTTCCAGCGCTGGACCGTGGCTGTCTGCTTGTGCTCGGTCACGTGTTCGATACCGAGTCCGTGCAGCCGGAGGCCATCGACAAACGTCCTGGTGGCCAGCATCGTGTTTACTCGGGTCCGCAGCATGTCCACGTCCACGCCACGCACGTCCAGGTCCATGTCCTCCGAGTAGCGCGGGCTGTGAAGGAAGAACCTGAGGTTGCACCCGCCTTTGAGGACGCAGGCGGCCACATCCACCGCCCGGCCCAAGTGAAGCAGGAACCTCAGATGGAAGAGCTCGACGTAATCCCGAATGCCAAGCATCGCAGCACCCCGCTGTAAGAACCGATTCATAATACATGATATCGACACTTATGTCGATATCATGCATTGTTATTCATCGAGCCGGAGTTGCTTCCTCCGGCTGCTCGGTCGCGCGGCCAAGGCGGTCGGCGGCCGCCACGCCGAGCAGGGTGAGAATCCCGCCCGCGAAGGCCGCGGGCGCGGGCCACTCGCCGAGAATCAGCCAGCCGAGCGTCACCGAGACCGCCGGGATCAGGAATCGCCAGTTCGCGGCGCGCGAGATCGGCATCCGCGAGATCGCGAACGTCCACATCGTCTGGCACAGCGCGCCGGACACCAGCCCGAGCGCCACCATGTTCGCCGTCGCCGGCCACGGCGCGGTCCGCACGGCATCCGACAGCCCCCACCCCGCCGGCAGCAGCAACAGCCCCAGCGTGCCGATCCACATCGACCAGGTCGCGATCTCGAGCGGCGCGTGGCGCGCGGTCAGTTCCTTGCCGACCAGCCCGGCGGCCGCGGTGCAGACCGCCCCCGCGAGCACCAGCAGCGCGCCGCGCGAGAGCCGCAGCCCGCCGCCGGCCCCGAACGCGATCACCGCCACGCCCGCGAGTGCCACCGCAACGCCGATCCATCCCGCCGGACGCAGCCGCTCGCCGAAGAAGACCCGCCCTCCGACCGTCAGCATCACCGGGATGCCCGCGGCGATGAATGAACTCGTCCCCGCCGGGATGCTCCGCCCGCCCGCGTTGATCAGCAGGTTGTAGACCGTGAAGCCGAGCAGACCCATCGCGACGACCCGCGGCCACTCGCGCCGCGCCGGCAGCCTCGCCCCGCGCGCCAGCCAGAACGGCAGCAGCGCCAGCGCCGCGACCAGGTGGCGGCCGAGCGCCATCGCGGCCGGATCGTAGTGCCGCACCGCCGCCCGGATCCCGACCCACGCCCACCCCCAGCCGACGAGCGCCCCGGCCAGGCTCAGGCCGACGAGCCAGCCGGAGGAAGGGCTGGGCCGGACGGTGCTGGGAGGAATGGATGACATGGATGAGGTGTCAGGTTTCAGGGGTCAGGAGGGGGAGTTTCAAGTTCCAGGTTTCAAGTTTCACGTTGATCATCTCGCCCCCGTGGAGTCGTCGCGAACCTGCGAACCTCCGAACCTGAGAACCTCGGAACCTCGCCAGTCCCGCGCCCCTTCGAGCACATGCAGCCACTGCGCCCCGGCGGCGATCAAGTGCGCGTAGCCGCCCGTGTCCGAGAACTCGTCGAACGCCACGCCCGCCAGCGCGGACTGGCACCCGATCCCGGTCGGGATGTAGCCGTACGCGTCGAAGATCCCCTCCCATGTGCGCAGCCCGAGCCCCAGTTCGCGCTCCAGCGCCGCGCGGACGTCGGCGGCTGCCGCGGGGCGAGGGTCGAGGGACGAGGGGGATCGAGCGTCGGGATCGAGTGGTTGGATGCGGGTGGTTGGAAGTTGGCGGCTGGTCGTTCGATGTTGGGCGTTCGATGTTCGATGTTCGATGTTCTCTCCTGGGAAGAACCCCGGCTTCGCGATCCTCTCCCGCGCCTCGTCCCACAGTCCGGGCCGCTCCGCGAGCGCCTGGAGCGCCCAGCCGCTGACGACCATGTTCTGCGGACCGAAGCGCGAGCCGACCGGCCGCGGGCCGCCGCGCGGCCCCTTCCGCTCCGAGCGGAGGTCCTGCGGCCGGCCGTCGATGAACTTGTAGGGATGGAGGTCGAAGACCCCGATGCCCGGCGGTGCGGGCTCGTCGTCGCAGTAGGCGCGGTAGAGCATCGGCAGGGTGAATGCGTCGTAGACGAGACGGAACGCGGCGGGGGCGGCCAGCGTGCCTTCGCGCGCGACGGCGACATGGAACTGGTACACCTGGTCGTCCGCGAAGCCGGGCACGTTGACCGGCTCGCCGGGTTTGAAGTCGACGACCGCGCGCCGCCAGTCGTTGCGGGCGGTCTCGACCGAGGCCCACGTTGTCTCGGGCAGCGAGCGCCGCAGCACGTCGTCGCCCGACGTCACCGCGAGCGCCGCGCGAACCATCGGGATCGCGGGCGACCCGTGCCGCACGCGGCACTCCTGGAGGTTCCTCGCCGCGGCCGCGACCTGGGCCGCGAGCGCGCGCTCCGAGGGGTCGGACGAGTCGTGCAGAAGCTCCCACGCGAGGAGGAGCATCACGGCGAGATCCTGCGCCATGTGGTTCGACGAGCCGTGGGAGTAGCCGCACAGGCGCCCCTCGGGGTTGGGACCGTTCCACTCGTTGAGGCCGGCGAAGTTCACGTGCCGGTCACCGTCGCGGCGGTTGAGCATGTCGAGGCTGATCGACGCGCCGTCGTCCCACCAGTACGGCACGAAGCCCTTCTCGCGACCCTGGAGCAGCCATTCCTTGCTTCCGCGCCAGCCGCGGTCGTCACCGGGACGGCCGTCGTTGCGCTCCGAGGTGAACAGCCGGTCCCCGTCGTTCAGCATCCGGAGGTAGAACGGCAGTTGCCACCTCACGAGCACCTCGCGGTAGAACGGGTCGCCCGTCGCGCGCGCGGCATGGACCATCGCCGCGGCGAACCACGCGCCGTCGTGCATGGTGTCGAGCGCCTCGCCCTGGATCCACTGCTGCGGAGTACCGTCCTTCGCGACATGGAAATACTCGTAGATCATGCCGCGCTGCGGGGAGTCGCCACGCTTGAGGTGGTGATCAAGGACGTACGTCGCGAGACGCTTCATGAACGCGCGGGTCTCGTCCGCCGTCATCGGCGGCTTCCCGCGCCAGGCACGCGTCCACGCGGGCCCGGCGGGCTCGATCGCCGTCCGCGCGGCCGGGACGGAGCCCGGCCCTCCAGAGGCGCCGGTCAAGGGGTTGGCTGGAGCGCAGTCGGCCACCGCCGCCCCGGCCGCAAGGATGGCCAGGATGCCGATCCGCATGTCCGCCGCGCGCCCCATGTCTCGCCCTCCGCCGACCGCTCTCGGACGGAGCGGCCATCATCGGCGAGGCGGCGGCCGCTGACAAGCCGGGGCGCCGCGGACCTCAGGCCGCCGGGGCCTCGAGCAGTTCCACGCCGGCCATCCATCCGTCGCCATCCGGCTTCAACGCCTTCGAGATGACCGCCATGGGCGGGGCGAACTTCACGGGCCATGCGTTCATGGCATGTCTCCTTCGCGTTTCACGGCGCCTTCGCCGACAGCCGCACGTTGCGCACCATGACGCGGCCCGGGCCGCCGGCGACGACGTTGAGCTTGATCCGGTCCGGCGTCTGGCCGGGCTTGAGGAAGAACGGGACCTGCATCCGCACCCAGCCGTCCGTCGTGCCGGTCACCGCCTGGTCGAGGCCGCGGGAGAAGAACTCGCCCTTTCCGGGGAGGCGACACCACATTTCGAGATGGACCGGGCCGCGCGCGTTCTCGGTCCGCACCTCGGCGCTGTAGAACACCGTGACGCCCGACATGCCCGGGTCGGGCACTTCGTAGAGCCGCAGCGTCTGCGCCTCCGCGCAATCGGCGACCCACGCGCCGTCCTGTTCGGCCATGGTGTCCGCCAGCGGCCGGTCGCCGGCACCGAAGGCGATTTCGCGATAGCGGAACTCCTGGGCCGGTACCGGCCGCCCGCTCAAGGCTCCGAACACGACCAGGATCACGAACAGGGAGATGGCCGAGATGATCAGCCCCGCCTTTCCCGCACCCGTGCGCCGCGCGGCGATGCCGCAGCCGAGGGCGGCCAATTCAAGGGCGACAAACAGGAGCAGCGACGCAAGGACAACCAGGTCCGTCTTGACGCCGAGCAGCGCGAGAAGCAGTCCTCCGGCCAGGGCGAGCAGGATGGGCAGCACCCATCCGGCGATCGCGGCGGCCAGGCTCAGGATGCCCAGCCCGCGGCGCGGCGCCGGGACGGCGGCCGCATCGGGAGCCAACGGCAGGCGGACGGCGGCGGGTGCCGCGTCGTGCGGCAGGCTCTCGACCGCGGTCTTCACCTCGCTCGCGTGCTGGTAGCGGCGGTCGGGCTCCTTCTCCAGTGTCTTGAACACGACCTCGTCGAGGCGGCCGTCGACCTGCGCCTTCTTCGACGGCGGCGCGAAGCGGCCGATCGGCAGTTCGCCGGTGAGCATCTCGTAGAAGACGACGCCCAGCGAGTAGATGTCCGCCCGGTGGTCGACGGTCTTCGCGTTCTCGACCTGCTCCGGCGCCATGTAGCGCGGCGTGCCCATGACCATGCCGGGGTGCGTCAGCGTGACGTCCGGCACAGCCTCGCCGGACAGCTTGGCCAGCCCGAAGTCGGCGATCTTCACGCGACCCTTGCGGTCGATCAGGATGTTCTCCGGCTTGATGTCGCGGTGCAGGATGCCCTCGTCGTGCGCGAACTGCAGCGCCTCGCAGATCTTCGGCACGATCGCCAGCGCCTGCGCCGGCGCGATGGCCCTCGCCTCGATCAGCTGGCGGAGGTTCGATCCGTCGACATATTCCATGAGGAGGTAGAAGAGGCCGTCCGCCTGCCCGAAGTCATACACGGCGACGATGTTTGGATGGCTCAACCGCGCCAGCGCCCTCGCCTCGCGCTCGAAGCGCTCCGCGAAACCCGGCGTCGCCGCGAGGGAGGACGGCAGGATCTTCAGGGCGACGAAGCGGTCGAGGCGCGGCTGCCGGGCCTTGTAGACAACCCCCATCCCGCCCCGGCCGAGAACCTCCAGGATTTCGAGCTGCGAGAACCGCGGGGCAAGGTCGCCCGGCTCCGCCGGCGGATCGGCGGGAGTGGCGGCCCCGGCGGACGCCGTCAGCGGCACCCCGGTCGGCAGGCCCGCCTTGACGAGACACGCCGGGCAGAGCCCTTCCGGCGCGTCGGCCGCCAGCGCTGCCCCGCAGCGGGGACAGAGATGTGCGGGCGCGTCGGGCGTCGTGACGACAACCTCCTTTTCCGCTGTAAGTTGCGGCTGAGGCGGCGCGGATGGCGCCCCCTTTTCGCGACGGCCGAGGACGACGGCCAGCACGACGATCATGGTCACCGCAAACCCGCCGAAGAGCATCAGCACCAGCAGGATTTCCATCCGTCCCAGGGCAAGAAAGGCCAGCGTGTTCATGACCGGTTTCTCCTTCCACCCCTTCCTGAAGCGCCGGCGCGGAAAGGTTACACGCTCAGCACGGCGAAGAGGTGGCGAAGTTCGTCGTCGATGTCTCCGGGGCTGTCCACCGTGGCGGCGATCTCGGCACGCAGCAGGTCGCGGTAGCGGCGGCGCAGGCGGTGGGCGGCCACCTTGACGGCGCCTTCGCTCATGTCGAGGCGGCCCGCGGCGGCGGCGTGGCCCTCCGCGCCCCCGCCGCCGGCGAGGGTGTCCTTGAGCGCATCGAAGAGCGCGCCCTGCCCACGGGCCTCGTACTCGGCGCGCAGGCGGTGGAGGACCTCGTCGAGCAGCGTCAGCGCCCAGCGGCGCTCGAAGATGCGCTCGGGCGTGGCGGGGTCGGCGGGTTCGCGGAGGTAGCGCGTCTCCGCGTCGCCGGCGTCCAGCGAGGTCACGTGGGCGCCGCCGCCGCGCTTGAGCGCGCGGGCCTTGTCCCACTCGTTGGCAAGGAAGTGCTTCA
>CAYODK010000058.1:0-27210 GCA_964402695.1 uncultured Verrucomicrobiota bacterium | reverse complement strand
CGTTCAGGCCGGTGGGATCCTGGGTCTTCGTGGACGGCGTTTTCGCCCATGGGGTGGCGCTAGGCGGTGGCGCGTACGCGGACGCCGGAGCGCAGTCCAACGCCGTGTTTGCCGGCCCGTACTCGGTGACCGCGTGGATCCGGACTCCGTCGGACGAGGCCGATGCGGTCGGGACCGGGGTGGGGCGAGATCATGTCCTGCTGATGGTGTACCGCGGCGTGGTGCGGGGCCACCACTGGACGGACGGCGGTGCGAACGTGATCGACGGGAAGACCCCGGTCGCCGACGGCGCGTGGCACCATATCGCGCAGGTCGTCGACGGCACGACGATCCGCCTCTACGTCGATGGCAAGCCGGACGGCGAACAACCGTTCAAGGGCCGCGCCTCCGCGCCGACTGCACCGCTGCTGATCGGCGCGAGGTCCATGGATCCGGCGTCGCTCCGGTCGAGATTCCAGGGCGAGATGGACGAGATCCTGCTGGTCGGCCGGGCGCTGGGCGCCGACGAGATCGCCGACCTGCACGCCGCCGGGCGCGCCGCTCTGGAGGCTGCGGCCGGGGCGTCGCGCGAGCCCTACCTTGCCGTGCGGCGGATCAAGCGCGAGCTGATGTTCCGCGATCCGGCGCTCGACTTCGACCGCGTCGTCTTCATCGACCAGCCGTACCCGCGCGGCGCGGAATGGGCGCACGAGGCGCGGCACCGCAACGGCACGATGGCCGTGCCGGGCGGGCGGCTGCTGACGCTCGAAGGGCTGCATCCGGGCGGCACGCTCCGAAAGCTCGCGCCGACCGACGGCCCCGCCGCCTTCTGGCGGCCGGACGTGTCGTTCGACGGCCGCCGCGTGCTCTTCTGCATGAAGCCAGCGGCGGAGAAGTCGTTTCATCTCTACGAGATCGGCGCCGACGGCAATGGACTGCGGCAGATCACGCGGGGCGACTACGACGATCTCGACCCGATCTACCTGCCCGACGGGCGCCTCCTGTTCTCGACCTCGCGCGCGCACACCTACGTCCGCTGCATGCCCTACACGTACGCGTACGTTCTGGCGCGCTGCGACGCGGACGGGCGGAACCTCTACGTCGTCAGCCCCGGCAACGAGCCCGACTGGCTGCCGTCGCTTCTGCACGACGGGCGCGTGATCTTCACGCGCTGGGAGTACACCGACAAGGCGCTGTGGCGCATCCAGAGCCTCTGGACGATGAACCCCGACGGCTCCAACCTCTCGGCCTTCTGGGGCAACCAGAGCGTCTGGCCCGACATGCTCGTCGAACCCCGCGCCATCCCCGGCAGCCGCCGCGTGATGTTCACCGGCTGCGGCCACCACGACTGGTTCGCGGGTCCGATCGGAATCGTCGACCCCGCGCAGGGCTTCAACTTCCCCGACGGGCTCACGAAGGTCACGGCGGATGTGCCGTGGGCGGAATGCGGTCCGCCGCCGGTCGACCCGGTCGAGGGCCCGACCTACGAGCCGGCCGGCCGTTTCGGCGCGTACAAGACGCCGTATCCGCTTTCCGACCGTCTCTTTCTTGTCTCCGCGCGCACCGGCGGGCTGAACACCCCGCGCGACAAGCAGCCCGGGAGCTTCAAGCTCTACCTGATGGACATCGACGGCAACCGCGAGCTGATCTACGAGGGGGCGTTCAACATCCTCCACGCGATGCCGCTGCGCCCGAGGCCGGTCCCGCCGGTCATCGCCGACCGTGTCGAGTGGCCCGGCACCGGGCCGGACCGGAAGCCTGCCGCGCCGGGAGTGCTTTTCTCCGGCGACGTGCTGCAGGGGCCGACGCGGATCCCGTGCGGCGAGGCGAAGTGGCTGCGCGTGGTCGCGATGGACGCGAAGACCTACTCGTCGTGGATCCGCGACGAGATGCCGCACCAGCACTCGGGGCCTGCGGTCTCGCTGCTGCAGGCCGATGGCGTGAAGCGGATCGTCAGCGAGGTGCCGGTGGAGGCCGACGGCTCGGTCAACTTCGAGGCGCCCCCGGGTGTCGCGTTGCACTTCCAGCTTCTCGACGGCGAACGGCGCGCGATCCAGACGATGCGCTCGTTTGTAGGCGTCATGCCCGGCGAGCGCCGCGGCTGCGTCGGCTGTCACGAGATGCACAGCGTCGCACAGGTCAACGCGCGCGGCGCGGCCCTCGACCGCGCGCCGTCCGCGATGTCGCCCCCGCCGTGGGGCTCGGACACGACGCTGGGCTACGAGCGGTCGGTCCATCCGATCCTCGAGAAGCACTGCGGCGCCTGCCACCTCGGCGAAGGGGCCGGGCGGAAGGCGTTCGACCTGACGCTGCGGCCCGGGCTCGGCATCTTCAAGGAGCCCTATATCACGCTCGTCGGCGGCTCGCTCTACCACGGCCCGAAGTCGCTCGAGCCGCCCGTGACGATCGCGGGATGCCTGCCGGTGGAGACCTGGCCGACGGCCGGCGCGCCGGAGGGCGTGCGGACGTTCCCGCCGATGACGTGGATGTCGCGCACGAGCCGCCTCGTGAACCACTACGCCTCCGGCAAGCATCGCGCCGAGGTCAGGATGCCCGAGGCCGACCGCCGCGTGCTGGCCGTCTGGGTCGACCTCACCGCGCCCTACCGCGGCGACGAGGAGATCCGCGCGCTGCCCGATCCTGACTTCCCCGGCATCGAGGACCTCCCCATCCGCCCGCGCGTGCGCACCGCGCCGGTGATCGACCGGTTCAATCTGCCCGATGGCCGCGACCTGGCGCGCATTCCGCCGGTCACCGGGGGAGCCGCACCATGAAGGAGTGCCTCGCGATCCCGCTTGCCGCCGTGGCCTGCCTCGCGGCCGCGGCGCACGCGGGCGACCGGCACGTCCTGGCGAACCGGTTCCTTTCGCGCACGCTTTCCACGGAAGGCGGAACGCTGCGCACCGTCGAGATCGCGAACAAGCTCTCCGGAGTCACGACGACGCCGGGCCCGTCGCCGGAGTTCCGGCTGCGGTTCTCGCAGGGCACCGACAGGCCGGAGACCCAGTTCACGCTGGCTGCCGCCGACCTCCAGGTGACGAAGGTTGCGGCTTCGGACGGCGTCCTGTCGGTTGCGCTCACCAACGCCGCGCGCGGAATCGGCGTCGGGGTGCGCTACGAACTCGCTCCGGACGACGTCTTCCTTCGCAAGCGGCTGACGGTCACCAGCGCATCGCCGGTCACGCTCGAACGGATCGATGTCGAGGCCCTCGCCCTCCCTGACGCGTTTCAGCCGTACACCACGCGCGACATCACCGCCAGCGCGGCGGGGCGTTGGAGCCCCGGCCTCGGCCAGCCGCTGTACGCGACGAACGGCGCGACGTTCTGGGGCGTCGAGTTCCCCGCGGCCGACAACCGGGTCGCGGACGGCCTCCTCACCGCGGGCTACCTGCGCGGGCTCCTTCTGAAACCGGGCGAGCCGTATGCCTCCCACCCGGCCGTGATGGGCGTCGCGGACGATCCGGCCTTCGTGGCCGACGCGTTCCTCGAGTACATCGACCGCGTCCGCGCCCGTCCGCTGCGCCTGCAGGTTCAGTACAACTCGTGGTTCGACTTCGGCGGCGGCGTGCGGAAGGAGACCTTCACCGGCAGCGTCGCGAGGATCCACCGCGAGCTCGTTGCCGGACGCGGCGTTCCGCCGCTCAACGTCTACGTCATCGACGACGGCTGGCAGGACGCCGGCGCGGACTGGTCGGACAAGGTCTGGAAGGTGAACGCCAAGTTCGACCCCGACTTCGCGACGAGCCGACGAGCCGCGGCGGATGCGGGGGCGCGCCTCGGCCTGTGGATGAGCCCCGGTTGTCTCTTCGGGGCGCGGCCGCAGATTGCGAAGATGCGCGCGGCGGGCCTGGAGGCGATCGGCGACTGGTCGATGTCGATGGCGGGACCGCGGTACATGCAATCGCTCGAGGACCGGATGGTCGAGCTGGCGAGGCAGGGCGTCGCCTTCTTCAAGCTGGACGGCCTCTTCGGCCACCTGAACACGCGCAACTTCGAACTCGACGGCGGCCGGTATGGCCTTCCGACGATGCCGCAGCTCGGATTGGACGGCCTGACGGGAATCGACAAGGCCTTGAACGACGCCCGGTACGACGAGTTGAAGATCTACTACCTGTCCGCCGGCGCCGAGCGCCTGATGCGGCTCTTCGCGGCGGTCGCCCGGGCGAACCCGGACATCTATCTCGTGATCTCCAACGGCGCATGGCTCAGCCCCTGGTGGCTGATGCATGCCGACGCCGTCTGGATGATCAACGCGGGCGACGCGGCGGGGGGGAGCACGCGCACGCAGGAACTCGTCTACCGCGACGACCGCTACCACGAGATTTGGCGGGAGCAGAATGCGCAGTTCCCGATGTGCAGCATCTTCAACCACGAGCCCAAGAAGACCTCCACCGGCGAGTCGAAGGACGAGTTCCGCCGCTACCTTTACATGAACCTCGCGCGTGGCACGGGCTTCATCGAGCTCTACATCAAGCCGTCCGTCCTGCAGCCCGGCGACTGGGACGTCCTCGCCGAGGGCCTGCGCTGGGCGCGTGCCGTGTTCCCGACCTTCCGGCGCGTCCGCATGTTCGGCGGCAGCCCGAGGGCCGGCGAGGTCTACGGCTACACCGCGTGGGGCGCGACGCAGGGCTATGTGGCGCTGCACAATCCGTCCGGCACCGCGGCGTCGACCACGGTCACGCTCGACCGCGCGTCCGGCCTCGTGCCCGGCAGCGGTCCGTTCCACGTCAGCTCGCCGATCGACGATGCAACGCGCGGCCTTCCGGCCACCGTCGCGGCCGGCGACGCGCTCACCCTCGAACTCCGTCCGCGCGAGATCCGCGTGATCGACTTCACGGCCCGGCCGGCGGACTGGTCTGCTCTGCGTGAGCTGCAGACGCGCAGTCCCGAGACGGGAAAGCCCCGCGCCCCTCCGGTTCCGGTGGCCGGCCACGCCATTCTCGGCGCGTGGGAGTATCCGCACGGTGGGCAGACCTACACGCGGACCTTCGCCGCGGACGGTACCTGCACGCTGCGCCGCGGCGACCATGTCGAATGGACGAAGCCGTTCGAGGTCGACGGCCCCCGGCGCGTGAGGGTCGAAGGCTCGCTGGTCCACGAACTGGTGCCCGACGGCACTCTGCGGATCGAAGGGCGCTACACGGCCGCGAGACGCCCGGCAGGCGGAACCGCCCCATGAACGCCCGCGGATGATCGGCACCCTGCCATTGGCGGCCTTCTTTCGGGACGGGAGATCGGAGGCGTCCAGACATTGGAAGACCGCGGGGTGATGCCGTCCAGGGATTGGAACCGGCCGGGCCGACGAGGAGGAGCCGCGAGCCATGCCCATTTCTGTGGCGTATCCGGCGCGCCTGTGGTGAAGTAGGCGGCACGATGAACTCGCGCACTTTGCTCGCCACGCTGGCCGCCCTGCTGCCTGCCGTCGCGCTCGCCGCGCCGAAGCGGCACCCCGACTACGAGCCGCCCGGCGCGGCGCCGGCCGCTGCCGACGAGAACCTGCTCCGGGGGGCGAAGGTCACCGCGTCGGGACACTGGAATGACCGGGTGCCGGCGCTCGCGGTCGACGGGGAGTCGGCCGATGCGGGGGCGCACTGGGCCTGCGAGCAGCTGCCGGCCGTGCTCGATGTCGACCTTGGAAAGGAACGCGACATCGCCGCCCTGTGCGTCTGGCCGTTCTGGGCGGACGGTCGCATCTACAAGTACAAGGTCGAGGGCTCGACCGACCGCACCGCGTGGACGCTCCTGGCGGATCACTCCGCCAACTCGATCGGCGCCACGCCGGAAGGCGACCGCTTCAGTTTCGAGAGCCGGAAGGTCCGCCATCTGCGCCTGACCGTGCTCGACTCCTCGAAGCGCGCGGCCGGCGGCCATATCGTCGAGTTCGCGGCGTATGCGACGACGCCCGTCGCCGGCCTCACGGGCGGCGTGATCCCGATCGACCGGCGATGCCCGCCGTCCGGCCCCGTGGCGGCGGCGCCGGCCGCGCAGGGCGTGCGGCTGACCGGTTGGCGCGGCGAACGCGTGAACGCACAGGTCCATGTGCGGTCCGGCTCCGCGCTGAGCCAGGTGCGCATCGATCCGGTCCGGCTGGCCGGGGCCACGGCGTCTGCCGGGCCCATCGCGGGCGAGGGACGCTTCGTCCGATTCGTACTCGCGGACGGCAAGCCGCAGGGCGACATCCTCGACCCCGAGCCGATGATCAGGCAGCCCGCGGGAGGCAACCGGCCGGTCTGGCTCTCCATCGACATCCCGCGCGATGCGACCCCCGGCGTCTACCGGGGCGACCTCGTGGTCCGCGCGGAAGCCGGTTCGCTCGCGTTCCCCGTCGAGCTCGAAGTTCTTGCCGCGACCCTGCCCGCGCCCTCCGAGTGGTCGTTCCACCTTGATCTCTGGCAGCATCCGCAGGCCGTCGCCCGCTGGCACGACGTGGCGCCCTGGTCGCCGGAGCACTTCGCGCTGATGAAGCCGCTGATGAAGCGTCTCGCCGACGCCGGCCAGAAGAACATCACCTGCGCGATCGTCCACGAGGCGTGGAACGCGCAGACCTACGACGCGTTTCCGTCCATGATCGACTGGCGCAGGAAGGCCGACGGCACCTGGCAGTTCGACTACACGATCTTCGACCGCTGGGTGGCGTTCATGCAGGACGAGGCCGGGATCCGCGGCCAGATCGTCTGCTACACGATGATCCCGTGGCATCTGAAGTTCCGCTACTACGACGAGGCCGCCGGCCGGTTCGTCGACCTGTCCGCCAACCCGCAGACGCCCGGGTACGAGGAGCACTGGGGCCGCTTCCTGAAGGACTTCGTCCCGCACCTGCGCGCGAAGGGCTGGCTGGACCGGACCGCGATCGGCATGGACGAACGTCCCGACAATCTGATGCGGCCTGCGCTCGCCGTGCTGCGGAAGTACGCACCCGAGTTGCGCGTGGTGTCGGCGGTGAACCATCCGTCCGGCCTCACCGAGGACGTCCACGACCTTTCGCCGATCATCAACCATCCGCTCGATCGGGCGCTGCTCGACCGGCGCCGGCAGGCCGGCCGGAAGACGACCTTCTACGTCTGCTGCGCGCCCGCCGCGCCGAACACCTTCACTCATTCGGCGCCGGCCGAGGCCGCGTGGCTCCCGCTGTTCGCCGCCGCGCAGGGCTACGACGGCTTCCTGCGTTGGGCCTACAACTCGTGGGTCGAGAATCCGCTGGTCTCGACAGACTTCGTCACCTGGCCGTCGGGCGACTGCTTCCTCGTCTACCCCGGCAACCGGTCCTCGGTCCGCTTCGAGCGGCTCCGCGACGGCATCGAGGAGTACGAGAAGATCCGCGTGCTGCGCGCGATGAAGAAGGCCGACACGGACCGCGCGCTCGACGAGGCGCTCCAGCCGTTCACCGTCGCCCGCTCATCCCAGCGCGGCGTACACGAAGCCGATGTCGACCGGGCCGCGAAAGCCATCGAGTCCCTGTCGCGATGAAGGAGATGCCGTGATGAGAACCGTCAGCCCGGGACTTGCCGCCGTCCTGCTCGCACCCTCGGTCGCGTTGTGCGAGGCGCCGGCGCCGAAGGAATCGCCGGGCGGCTTCGCGGTCGCGTCGACGCTGGAGGAGTTTCTCGGCGAGCCCGTGCTCGTCCCGATGCAATCGCTGTGGAAGGGGCGCGGAGGGTGGGGGGGGATCGTGGCGGCGCGCGACGGGACGCTGGTGGTGTTCCGGTCGCCCGGCGGCGGCGAGTGCCGGCGCAGTCGCGACGGCGGGAAGACTTGGGAGCCCGACATCGTCATCGCGCCCGACGCCAAGGGCGGCCGCGCGCTGGTGGACGAGACCACCGGCGACCTGCTCTACGCCAATCCGCCGGCCGGCTGGCTCTACCGAAGCCGCGACGCCGGCGCCACGTGGTCGCGCGAGGCGACGACGGTCCGGCCCGACGGTTTCGGCCTGGTCCCGACGACCGAGGGCGTCTCCGCCATGCAGGCGGGCATCACGCTGGCGTTCGGGCCGCGCAAGGGCCGGCTGATCATGCCTGCGCGCATCATGGGGCCGAAGGGATCGAACGCCGTCGAGTGGCGGCCCTATCACTACAGCACCGCGCTCTACAGCGACGACGGCGGGAAGACCTGGCAGACCAGCAAGCCGTTCCCCGTCCTCGGCACCGGCGAAGCGACACTGGCGGAGCTCTCCGACGGCAGCATCCTCTACAACTCGCGCGAGCACATGAGCCGCGGCAACCGCTTCTTCGCGACGAGCCACGACGGCGGCGACCTGTGGATCGACGCCCGGCGCAGCGCCCATCTGCCCGACGGCGCCCGCGGCACCTCCTACGGGTGCATGGGCGGCATGGTGCGCCTGCCGGTCGGCGGCCGCGACATCCTGATCTTCAGCAACCTCGACACCGACTCCGGCGAGATGCCGAGGCAGGTCGGCGCGTCCACGAGCAAGGGGCGCGAGCGGATCACCGTCTGGGCCAGCCCCGACGGCGGTCGCACGTGGCCGGTCAAGCGGCTGGTGTACGAAGGCCCCAGCGCCTACTCGAACCTCGGCATTGGCCGCGCCGGCACGCCGGGCGCGGGCCGGATCTTCCTCGTCTTCGAAGGCGGCCCGAAAGACTGCTACGAGGCCGTCAACGTCGCCTCGTTCAACCTTGCGTGGCTCCTCGACGGCCGCGAGGTCGCCGGGTTCACCGGGGCGCCGCGCTGACGGCGGATCCATGCCATGCGATCGCTGGGCGCGCCGTTCGCCGCCCTGCTGCTCTCACCGTTGGCTACCACGGCGACGGGCGGGAGCTCGCAATCGTCGCGATGGACACGCTGATGGAACCGGCGGAGCATGCGGCGCGGGCTCCACCAACGCGTTGAGGGGCTCCGGTGTTTCCGCCGGCAACGTCATCCTCTGAGCTTCGCGCAGGCCCGCGGTCCGTCGTGAAGCCACCCCGAGAAACCACGGGCGACGCCCCTCGCCGCGGGGGTGGGGAAGGAGACTCGGCCCGTCACGGTGAAGCTCCGTGAACCGACAGGCGGAGGAATCGCGCCCGATCCGCCGGCGCCATCGGCACGCCCCGCGCGTGGCGGCCGGTGTCGGGGCGATAGACCTCCGCCGTCACGCCGGAAGTCGACCACGCCGTCATGCCGAGGGCATCGGACCATTCCACATCGTAGCGGAGGTCCGCCGCAGACTTGTCGTACTCGAGGTAGATAATCGGCTCCCCGGCCGCGCGGTCCACGCAGCCCGCCGGGTCGGAGGCCGGGCCGTCGTCCGCCCGCGGGTCCGTGCCGAGCGCGAACTCCAACGCGTTGGGGCGCCCGTCCCGGTCGGGGTCCGCGCCGTCCCCGCTGATGTCCGGGTCGGCCAGTTCGCCGGCGGTGAACCGGCCGTGCCTCCAGCCGTCGATCGGCCGGTCACGGATCGTGACGGTCGCGGAGGTCCATGCGCCGGCCGAATACCCTGCATCCGGCACGAGCGACAGAACGACGGTCTCGTCACCCTCGACCGCGGCGTCGGCGCGCGGGATGATGACCACCGGCGCGGCAAATGCGCCGGCCGGGATCGTGACGCTGGAAGGCAGGGGCTCGTAGTCCGTCCCGGCGGTCGCCGTGCCGCCGCCGTCGAGGTGAACCACCATCGCCGCGTTGGTGGCGCCGTCACGCACGACCAGGATGCGCCCGGGGTCCGGCCCGGCCTCGCCCGCGACCGGGTCGTCGGCCAGGAGACTCACCGCCGTCGAGCCGGTGGAGAACCGGACCGCGTCCGCGATCACGTAGCCGGTCGTGCCTGCGTTGCGGACGATCACCCGCCCGGCGGTCCCGGCGCTGAAGTTGGTCCGCATCAGGAGCGCCCAACTTCCGCCGTTCGCCGTCTGGTTCACCAGGACCGTGTTCGTCCCGGCCGCATGGATGATGTCGACGGGCGCATTCGTCGCGCGGTTCGCATGGGCGGTCCAGCGAAGGTGGACGTCGTAGGTGTCGTCCGCGGGCAGCACGGGGGTGAAGGTGACCGCGCACGCGCCCTTGTTGCTGTTGCCGTCGTGGAGGTAGTCCGATCCCCAGTAGCCTGACGTCGCGCTGCTGGCGGTCCACGCGCCCGTCGTCTCCACACCCTCCGCGTCGGCGTTGTCGACGACGACATCCGGGCCGACCGGCGCGGTCTTCGACAGGATCTGTCCGGAGGCCAGCAGGCGCGCGCGCAGGCGGGCGTAGTCGACCTCCTGCACGGGGATGCCGCCGTCGATCGCCTGCGCGGCGGCCGCCGCCGCGGATTGCCCGAGGATCATGAAGACCGGCTCCATGCGGATCGACCCGAAGGCGATGTGCGTGGAGGCGAGGCAGACCGGCACGAGCAGATTGTCCGCCTCGGCCGCCCGTGGCGCGAGAGCCCCGTAGGAGATGCCGTACGCCCCGCGCGCGGGCGACACCTGGACGTCGCCCTCGTTGCGCACGGTTCCCGGGCCCGCGTGGCGTTGCACGTTGTGCGAGTCCATGGTGTAGCCACCCATGCCGACCGGATCGGCGGCCACGTGCCCGGGATCCTGGTTGACCTCGGCCTGGGTGATGACGTGGTCGTTCACCATCCGGCGCGCCTCGCGAACGTACAGCTGGGGCGAGCGGAGGCCGTTGTCCGTGTATTCGTCCAGCGGGTAGCCCCACGCGTTCCACGCGCTGCGGATCGCGGCGGGCACGCGGGCGTGGTTCTGCAGCGTCCAGATGAACCCCTCCTGCCAATCGCGATGCGCCGCGTCGACGGCGGCGCGCTCGGCATAGCCGGCCTCGGCGTAGTTCCAGCCGCCCGTCAGGCTGTGGTTGCCGCCGATGAAGTCCATCGAGATGCCGCCGGAGTTGTTCGAGTCGGTCTTCCGGTTGGGCATCGGGGAGAGCTTGAAGAAGTTGCCCGACTGGCCTGCCTCGATGGCGCGGAAGAGCAGTTCGAAATCCTCCTCTCGGTAGCCGGCGGGCTGCGCGATCGCGGCGCGGTTCGACGCGACGTCGGTCAGGCAGAGGCGGTAGCAGTAGGCCTGCAATCGCGCGTCGGCCGCACCGTCGGTTCCGCCGGCATCCGCCCCGACACCCGGCAGGAGGCCGCTCGCCGGGTTCCCGGCGACGACGTGGGGGTCGATCCCGGCGGGAAGCTGGTTGGCCGTGGCGCGCGCGGTCTGGATGCCGTTGATCGTCTCGCCGTACTGCGCGTTGGCCTCGCGGCCGACCGTGTACGCGACTCCCGCGGCGGCCATCAGGTCGCCCTCGTACGTGGCGTCGATGAACTGCGCGGCGCGCACGATCGTGAGGCCGTCGTCGGTGCGGATCTCCCGGATCGTCGCCCCATCCTTCGTCACGCCGCCCGGCCCCCGGTCGAGCCGGCCTGGCACCACCGTTGCGGCGGATTCGGCGGCGAGGGCGTCGAAGATCGCCGCCGCGACGCGCGGTTCGAACGTGTACATCAGCTTCCGCGCGTCGTTCGGATCGATGGAGGATCGCGCGATGTAGGCGGCGCGCGTCTCGCGCGTCCATGCGTTCGTGTCGAGATAGTGGAGGTAGACCCGCCGGTAGAACTCCCGCGCGATGCCGCCGATGGTCGAGGCGTCCCCCAGGTCGGTCCAGCCGAGACCGCCGCTGCTGAGTCCGCCGAGCCGGGGCGTCGGCGTCACAAGCACGCAGCTCCGGCCAAGCCGCGAGGCCTCGAGGGCCGCCGCGACGCCGGCAGAGGTGCCGCCGTAGACGCAGACATCCGCCTCGATCAGAACCGGCCCGGGAGGGTTCGTGTCGTGACGCCGGACCTCGCCGATCAGCCGCCGCTTGAGCAGCGGCAGGGCCACCGCGTCGTAGCCGGCCGCGGAGGGATGCGTGCCGTCGGCCACGAAACCCTCGAACCGGGCCGGGTCCGAGAGCTGGAGGCTCTTCCAAGCCGGCTCATGGTCGATCAGCAGCAACCCGCGCTCCGAGGCGACCTCCCGGTTCATCGCGTAGCACTCCGTCAGCCCGGGCCGCGCGGTCGACGACGTGCCGCTGCCCCCGGCCGAGTCCCACGCGGGGTTCATCGTCTGCAGGATGATCTCCGTGTCCGGCCGGTTCGTGCGGATGCGGTCGATCATCTCGACGAGGTTCGACCGCGCCTGCGCGAGGGTGAGGTTGTAGGCGGGGTCGGCGTACTGGGTGAAGGCGTCATTCATGCCGAACTCGATCAGGACCGTGTCCGGCCGGTGGGCCAGCACCTTCGCATCCAGGTTCTCGACGCCGTCCTTCGAGTTCTTGCCGCTCATGCCGCTGTTGATCAGGGTCAGCGCGCCGCCCCAGGTGTTGGTGAGCCAGTCGCGGAGTTGTCCGACCCACGCGCCGCCGGCCGTCAGGCTCGTGCCGTAGACGACCAGCGTCTGCGGTTCGCCCGCGCCGAGCCGCCGCACGAGCCGCGAGCCCGACGCCTCCGGGGCGGGAGTCCACACGGAGGGAACGGGGCCTGCCGCGAGGTTGTCGAAGGCCACGCCCGTCCCTGCGCCGGTGCTGAACCGAAGCGACAGCTCGGCCGAGGCCAGGGCGGTCACCCCGGTCAGCGTCACGGTGTCGCGCAGCGTGCCCGCCCAGAGGCTCAGGACCGGCTCGCCGAGCGCGTTGGTCGCGTAGCCCACCTCGATGCGCCGGAATCCGCCGCCGCTCGCGATGCCCGACTCGGCGCTGGCCGCCTGGATGAGCGCGCCGGCCGCGCCGGTCTGCGGGTTGGCGTCGGCGGAGACGCGGATCAGGTCGCTGCCGCCGGAGGCGTCGACGTTGAACAGGGCGAGATAGGCCTGCGCGGGATTCGTCGGGTTGATGAAGTGGACGCCGAACGAGTTGTTGGCGCCGCCGAAGGCGACATCGGCGGCGACGCTGCACGGCGGCGAAACCACGCGCCGCGTCGCGATGCCGTCGCCGGGGGTGGGATCGAGCGCCACCACGAGCGCGCCGCCGCTGACGTTCACGAAATCGTTGTCCGGTTCGCCCGCCGCCGGGTCGGTCTGCGCCGCCGTCCCGGTCGCCATCAGCACGCGGACGTTGGCGGCGTACTGCCCGGCCGTCTCGAAATCGAGGTAGAGGCCCTCGCCCCGGGCCGCGCCCGCAAGAAGGAGGGCGGCCACGCCCGCGCGGCGCGCCTGCCGGATCGCTTGGAACTCCCGCATCATGGGTCGGCAAGAATACACCATCGCGACGGCTGCGCCCACCGCGCGCCCCCGTCCGCCCCGTGGCATTCGGCGGGAGGATCGTTGCGTCGAACGCAGGATCGAGGGGGCTCAGCCGGGGGGGGCGGCGCGCTCGGCGGCGAGGCGGCGGAGGCCCTTGACGTCGAGCTTGCCGGTCGCCGTCATCGGGATCGCCTCGATGCGGTGATAGGCGTCGCGTGCGGGCTTCCACAGGTTCGGGATGCCGGCGGCCTCGATCAGCGCGTGGAGGGCGGCGGGATCGCCCGCGGCCTCGGTGTAGAGCACGATCAGGCGCTCGCCCTTGCGTTCGTCGGTGACGGAGGTGACGGCGAGCAGCATCTCGGCGCGGCCGAGACCCCGCAGGTACTCGTCCTCGACCGCCATGTGCGGCACCATCTCGCCGCCGATCTTGCTGAAGCGGGCGAGGCGGTCGGTGATGGTGACGAAGCCGTCGGCGTCGATCGTCGCGATGTCGCCGGTCCAGTACCAGCCGTCGCGGACGACCTCGGCGGTCCGGTCGGGCCGGTTGAGGTAGCCCTTCATCACGTTCGGGCCGCGGATGGTCAGCATGCCCGGCGTGCCGACGGGCAGACCCTCGCCGGTGTCGGGGTCGACGATGCGGACGGCGACGCCCGGGACCGCCATGCCGACGCTGCCGGCCTTCCAGCCGGACTGCGCGTACGGCCCCGCGCCCTCGTCGGGGAGACTCAGCATGGCGACCGGCGAGAGTTCGGTCGTCCCGTAGCCCTCCCGCGGCCGGATGCCGAACCGCTCCTCGAAGGCCTCGGCAACGCGGGGTTTGAGCTTCTCGGCGCCGGTGATGACGTGGCGCAGGGTCCGCAGGTCGTCCGGCTGCGCGCGGCGCAGGTAGCCGAGCAGGAACGTCGGCGTCGTGAAGAGGGCGGTGCAGCCCTCCTCGCGGATCATCTGCGCGATGCGGCCGGTGTCGAGCGGGTTGGGGTGGAAGTCCGCCCGCATGCCCGCCAGCAGGGGGAACCAGAGGCCGCACGTGTAGCCGAAGGAGTGGAAGAGCGGGAGCGAGGCGGCCAGCGCGTCGTCGGCCCGCGGCCGGAAGACGAGCGAGACCGCCTCGACGTTCGAGCGGATGTTGTGGTGGGTCAGCATCACGCCCTTGGGCTCGCCGGTGGTTCCGGACGAGAAGATGATCGTCGCGACGTCGTCCGGCCGGAATCCGCGGGACGGGGCGATCCAACCCGCCGGCGCGATCCGTGCGGCGAGCAGGGCCGCGACCTTCCGCGCGGGCGTGACCTCCGCGAGCAGGTCCTCGAGGCAGACCAGGCCCGGCAGCTCCGCCGGCGGCTTCACCTTCTCCAGCGCGGCGCGGGACGAGATCACGGTGCGCAGGCCGGACTGCTCCATGGCGGACCGGAACGCCTCGGGCGACACGGTGAAGTTGAGGTTGACCGAGGTCTTGCGGAGCAGGGCCAGCGCGAGGTTCGCGAGCGCGCCGCCGACGGATGGCGGCAGCAGGATGCCGACCGCCTCCTGCCCGCGGGTCCGCCGCGCAAGACGGCGGGCGAGGGCGACGGCGCCAATCAGCGTGCGGCCGTAGGTCAGGCGGCGGCCGAGGGTGTCGGTCATGGCGGGCTTCGCCCAGTTCCGCCTCGCGGCCGCGACGAACGCGCGGCCGAGGGGACGGCGCGTGCGACGACGGTCGTCGAAGTAGTCGCACGAGAGCTCCTGCACGGCCTGGCGGACGGCATCGGCGGGCGCGTCGGACGGCATCGGTTTCCCGAAGAAGACGCCGACCGGGTAGGGGATGCGGATCGGCACGCGCGTGTGGAAGCCGCGGTGGTAATGGCTGAAGACGCTGCCCCACGTGCCGCCGATGTAGATCGGGATGATGGGGTGGTTCGTGCCGCGGACGATCCGCTCGAAGCCGGGCTTGAACCCGCGCATGAGCCCGTTCTGCGTCAGGGCGCCCTCGGCGAAGATGCAGACCATGTAGCCGTCGTCCAGCGCCTTCCGGGCGGCCCGCAGGGATTCGACGATCCGCTTCGGCGGGTCCTCCATCGCGATCGGGATGGCCCTCATGAGCCGGAACAGGAAGCGCAGCTTGTGCGTCTCGTAGATCGGCCGGTGCATCAGGAAACGGATGCGGCGCTGCTGGCAGGCGAGGATGTGCAGCGCGTCGACGTAGGAGACGTGGTTGGCCACCAGAAGCGCCCCGCCCTCGACCGGCAGGTTCTCGACGCCGACGGCGCGGATGCGGTAGAGCGTGCGGGTGAGCAGCACGGTGACGAAGCGCACGAGGAAGTCCGGCAGCACGCGCACCGTCACCACGGTCAGCGCCAGCGTCAGCCCGCCCATGACGACGAAGCCCTGCGCCGGCGAGAGGTGCAGGCGGTCGAAGAGGAGGACGAGCCCCGCGCCGCCCAGCACGCCGATCCAGCTCAGGAAATTATTGGCGGCCAGCACCTCGCCGAGACGGTCCTTCGGGCACCGCAGCTGGATGAAGGCCTCGAGCGGCACGATGTAGAGCCCCGCGCAGACGCCGGCGGCCACGATCACGCCCGCGGCCGGCTGCCATCGCGTGATCCCGCCCATCGCGCCCGTCGCCAGGGCCAGCCCCAGCGCCGCGATCGGCAGCACGCCGAACTCGACGTTGCGTCCGGAGAGCCGCCCGGCGATCGCCGACCCGAGGCCGATGCCCACCGCGGCGCCGAGAAACAGGTAGCCGCCCTCGACCTCGTTCAGGCCCAGGTGGCGAAGGCCGAAGGGAATCAGGTTGAGCTGGAGGAACGAGCCGACCAGCGAGAAGTAGGCGGCGGCGGCGATCGCCATCAGGAGGTAGCGGTCGCCCCGGACCTCGCGCAGGGGGCGGATCACGTCGGCCAGGAAGAACCACGAGGGCCGGCGCGTCGACCCCGACGGCGGCACGCGGTGGACGCCGAGGCTCGCGGCGGTCCCGGCGATGGCGACGGCGACGCAGACCCACGCCACCGGCGCGACGCGGTTGCCCGCCAGCGTCACGGCGGCGGGGGCGGCGAACGTCCCGATGATGATGGCCAGGTAGGTCGCCGAGACGATGCGGCTGTTCGCGAGCGAGAGCTGCGCCCGGTCGACCAGTTCCGGGATGATGCCGTATTTCGCCGGGCCGAAGAGCGCGCTCTGCGCCGACATCAGGAAGAGGACCGCGTAGAGCATCGGCGCCGAACCGGCCAGGAACGAGGAGACCCCGAGCGCCATCACCACGATCTCGAGCCCCTTCGCCAGGACGACGATCGTCCGCTTGCTGAACCGGTCCGCCAGCACGCCCGCGGCCGGTGTGAACAGAAGGAACGGCAGCGCGAACAGGAGCCCGGCCACGCCGGCGACCTCGCTGCTGCGCGCGACGCCGAGCGTGCGGATCAGGAAGAAGGACACCAGCAGCTTGAAGAGGTTGTCGTTGAGCGCCCCGAGGAATTGCGTGGCGTTGAGCCAGTGAAACGACGGGGACAGGCGGGGGCTCGTCGTCATGCGGGGCGCGGGATCCGGGTCCGGTCAACGGCCGGCGGCCAGCGTGAACCGGAGGTATGCGTTGGAGTCGAGATCCTTCACGACATAGGCCCCGCCGCGCAGGCCCATGCCCCGATACCGGCGGCCGTTGACCACGGTGTCGCAGCCGTCGACGAACTCCGCCTTCGTGCCGTCGGCGAACTGCGCCGTGTAGAGCAGGCGGGGGCCGTTGCGCGAGACAACCACCTTCTGGACCCCGACGTTGGCCGCGCTCACCGCCGCGCCGAGCTGGCGGGTCTTGAAGCCGGAGGGGATCGGCGGCCGCACGCCGCCCCCGATCCCGACGGGCTGGGATTCGAACCGGGTGGGATAGGGGAGTTCGCGGGAGGCGACCATGCCCGGCCGGAGCGGCGCCTTCTCCTGGGCCTCCGCCGCGGCCGTCGCCGCCGCCACCGCCGTCATGATCCCGAGCCAGCGTCTTGTCATGGCGTCCCTCCGCCTGCCACAGCATACCCGCGTCCGGGACATCTGCCAACCGGGTTGCAGGCCCCCGAATCATCGGTCAAGCCGGATGCACGTGACAGGATCCGTTCCGAAGTACGCAAGGCATCTGCTGCATCCCCGACCGCGGGTCGCGGCAGTGCGTGCCCTGCCCGTCGCCGGCCGCGACCATCGGTCGCGGCTCTCGTGTTTGGCCCGTGGTTCATGAGGCGGCGGCGTAGCAGACTGCGGATTCGAGTTGGGGATTGGGTTTTAGTGACTTCTGGTCTTGGCCGTGTGTGTGGGTGAAGTCACTAGGACCTCGATGGAGGGTGTCGTGCCACAGTTCGTGTCGGAGTTGGTTGATCAGCATGGCGGTGGTGGCATGGGGGGTGGGCGCGTGACGACGCCAGGCGGGCAAGGGCAGATGCGGAACGGGATCGACCTGCGCCGCCGCGCAGAGCAGCAGTGCATAGGCGGCGACGGCGCTGGCGGGCACGCGTGCGGCTGCGTGGGGGTTACGCACGCGCGCTTGGCCGACGCCGAGAAGGGACTTCTCCTCGCGGAAGTTCACTTCAATGCCCCACCGCCAGAGGTACGCCTGTAATACGGATTCCAGGGGCAGCGTCGGATCGGTGCAGATCAAGTAGGCGGGCTTGCGATACAGCAGGCGCGCGCCCTTGCGCGGCCGATAGGCCAGTGGGGCGATGACAAGCAACCGCAAAGTCCGCGTGGCCCCGGTCACCCGCCAGCGCACCCGATCCAGCGACTTGATCTGGAAGCGGTGGCGCTTGCCGGCGGCGAAGGCCTCGACCTCCTGCCATGGCACATGGGGGTCCTGCCGCAGTTGCTCTGGCGTGGGCAAGGCCTCTCCATACCAACGCGGGCGGCCTCCCGCAGCGGAGGCCGGTCTTGGTTCGACGGCCGCATAGAGTCTGGCGTCGCCGCGAATGCGGCCGATCACGGGCACGGTCTGCGGCACGGGCTTGAGGAAGCGCTTGTTCGTAAAGCGCCCGTCAACAACTGCTCTTCCCCAACCCCCATTCGCGTCGCGTCTTGCTGGCGTTCGGAGCACAGGGCCTGGACCCGCTCGAGGGCCTGCACATTGATGTTCAGTCGCTGCTTCTCCCTGCGATAGGCCTGGTGTTCCGCCTCCGGAGCCTGACGGCGCGGGCGCACCGCCGTGGGGGCCAACGCGAAGTCGATCGGTACGGTGCGCGCGGCACCTGCCGTGCCCAGCGGCATGACGGCGGAGAGTTGCAGCACGCGCTGCGCCCAGACGAAGTTGACCTGGAAGGGTGCGCCCAGCGGGTCAGGCCGCCAAGCCGTAGCCGGGATCTTGCGGCCGCACTTGCGTAGAATCGAATCGTCCAGCGCCACCACCAGCGGTTGATCCGCAGGCAGGATCTGCTCGACCGAGCGGCGCGCGATGGCAAAGAGCGCCTGCGGATCCAGGCGCGCCCGCGCATACAGCCGGTAGTCCGCGGACCAGTCCTTGAGGTGTGTCCCCAAGGTCGTGAGCAAGCCGGTGATGGTGTGCGGGCCGAGGCAGACCAGTTGTGCCAGCAGATGCGCGCGCAGCCGCGAATCGGTCGCGCCACCGGCCTGCGACAGCAGGTCTTCGAGTGCCACCATCAGGCTCGGGACTTTTTTTTACTGTCGCCCGGCGAAGAGGGAACCTGCTGGCGCGCCAGGAGAAGCAGGCCCTTGTTCTGAATCGTCCACTCGACGACCTCGCCCTTCTGGAAGTCCATCGCTTCCGCGATGGGCGTGGGGAAGTTGATGTACCACTGATCGGTCCCGCGCTTGCGCTGAATCTGCTGCACTTTCGTTGGGTAGCCCATATGCCACCTCCTTTGGGGCCTAGTATATATACTAGGCCACGGCGCACAACAAAAAAGCATGCGCAATCGCGATCAACCGAAGATCACACTAGAAAAGGCCAAACACGAGGGCCGCGACCATCGGTCGCGGCTACAGTCCACCGCATGGCGATTCCCGGATTTCTGCCGTCTGCGTGTTACTTCGCCGCGTCCGGGGCGATGCGGATGGCCTGTCCGCCGCGGGCGGGCAGGTCGATCACCAGGGTCGACGCGGTCGTGACCGGCATGCGCTCGATCCGCACGCGCGTGCGCGTCGTCATCGACGGGTCGTCGCGGTAGATGTGCGCCGTGCGCGCCGCGCCGGCGCCCAGGAACGCAAGCGGGATCTCGAACCGCCGCGGCGTGTCGGCGTTCATGGCGCCGACGAACCACTCCGCCCCGCGGCGGCGCGCGATGACGGCGTACTCGCCGATCGCACCGCGCAGCACGCGCGTCTCGTCCCACACCGTCGGCATCGCGTTCCAGAACTCGAGCTCGGGGTCGTCGCCGATCTGCGGGGCCGCGCCGCCCGCGCCGCCCTCCTTCGCCGGCGAGGCCGGCGGACGGTCGTACCAGAACAGGAACTGCCAGGGGCTGAACAGGCAGACGGGCTTCGCGAGCTGGTAGGCGTGCGTGGCGAGCCGGTCGACGCGCGCGTCGTAGTAGCAGACGGTGTTGTCCGCCGGCCCGGCGAGGTAGCGCGTGAATGCGTAGGCCAGCGTGATGCGGTTGCTCGGGCTGCACTCGTCGCCGTGGACGCCCTCGACGGTCATCAGGTTCGGCCAGGTGCGGGAGTAGCCGGTCATGCGGTACTCGTCGTGCACGTCGAGCATGAAGCGCTGCGCGCCGGCCTTGCGGATCGCCTCGTGGAGCCACGACGTCCACTTCTGCGACCCGACGTTGACGAAGCCGTACTTGATGCCGTCGATGCCCCACGACCGGTAGAGGGGCAGGATGTCGTCGAGCTGGCGTTCCAGCGCGCGGCGGTTGACATAGACGATCACGCCGACGCCGCGCTCCTTCGCGTAGCGGATCACCTCCTGCAGGTCCAGGGGGCCCTTCGAGCGCTTCGGGTCCACCGTGACGGTCGTCGCGTCGGACGCGTCGTCGTACTCGTGGCCGTACCAGCCGGCGTCGTACTCGATGAACTGGAGGCCTCGCTTCACCGCGAAGTCAACGCAGGCCTTGCCGCCGGCCGTCGTCAGCGTGACCTCGCGGATCACCTTGCCCGGCCGGATCCACGACGTGTCCTCGATCGCGCAGGGATCGTTCAGGTTGAGGAAGAGGAAGTTGTTCTCGAGCAGCCGGCCGGGGGAATCGGCGGCCATCACGACGCGCCACGGCGTCGTCAGCGGCAGCGCGGCCTCGACCGGGCCGTCGAGCTTCGCCGCCAGCGCATGCGGGACGCCCTTGAGGGGCTCGAACTTCATGCGCGCGTAGTCGACGAGCTTCGCCTCGCCGACCGCCGCGCAGGGACCCTCGCCCGACGCCAGCTCGACCACCAGCGGCCGCTCGCAGCCGGCCTTGATCGAGCTGACGGGCACCCTCTCGTAGACCCCCTGGCCGGAGTAGGCCGCCCAGGCGGGCCAGTCGGCGGCGAAGCGGAACTCGACCGGCTCGCGCGCGATCCTCACGGCGTCGAGGCCGGGCTGCTTCGGCAGCGTCTGGCAGAACGCGACGCCCTCGTCGTAGGCGCGGACCGTGACGCGGAGCGTGCGGCCCGGGGCGGCGGTCTCCTTCAGGTCGACGACGACCTCGTTGTAGCGGTCGCGGATCGTCTCGCGTTCCCCGCACACCGGCCTCCACGTGCTGTCCGCGCTGCGCACGGCCTGGCCGGCGATCGCAAGGCCCGACACCAGCGGCGCGCCCTCGATCTCGAGGCCGAGGCGCGATTCGACGATCACCGGCCGCCCCTTCCAGTCGACGCGGTAGACCGGCGCGCCGCCGGGGCGGGTGACGTCGAGGACGACCTCGAACGAACCGTCCGGAGACTTCAATCCGACCGCCGCCGGGGCGGAGGCGGGAAGAACGGCGGCGAGAACGAGGGCCGGCAGGATGGCGGCCGGCGGGCTGGGTCGGCGGGCGGGGATCGGAGTCATGGCGCGGGGTCCTCCTGCGGGCCGCGGCCCGCCTCGAAACGAAGGGTCAGGACATCGTCCGCCGCGTCCAGGCCGCCGGAGGCGAGGCCGAGCGTGCCGAGGGCGGCCAGCCACTCGCGGGCCGTGGCGATGCGTTCGCGCCGGGCGGCGGTCCCTTCGCGATCCTCGACCTGGAGCTTCAGCGACCAGACGGACAGGGAAAGCCGGACCGTCTCGCATGCGCGGGGCAGGTCGATCCAGATCCACCCGGCGTCGCCGGCGAGGGCCGGGCGCCCGGCCCACGGAGCGGCGCCGGCGGATGTCCCCGCGGCCGCCGCGACGGAGAGCGTGCGCAGCGTGTCGGCGCTGGCCGCGATGGTGAGCCAGCCGTTGGTCGCCCACCAGGCGACGCACTCGTTGGGGGGCAGGCCGGCGTAGAGTCCCGACCCCGTCCCCTCGATCATCGACAACTCGGGGGCGCCGGGCACGGCGGCCGGGATGAGCCCCCAGCGGTGCTCGGCATTCAGCCGGTCGAGGATGGGCCCGAGCGCGTCCGCGAAGGCCCCGGCGTCGCGGGTGGGCATCGAGACCGTCAGCCCGGGGATCCGGATTCCCCGGAACCGGCCGCCGAGGGCGTCGCCATGGAGTGCGATGACCAGCGGGTCGCCGGCCCGGCCGCGCGCCGCGCCCCACAGCCAGGACAGCCAGGGTTTGCGCCAGAGCGGCTGCGCAAGGACCTCGGCGACGCCCGCCGGAATCACCGCGACGCCGGCCGGATGGCCGCCAAGGAGGGCCGTCGCCCCGCCGAGATCGTTCGTCCGCGGCATCGCGGCGGGGAAGGCGATCTCCCACCCCGACGTCCGCACCGCGCCGGCGAGGCCGTCGGCGTCGAACCGCTCGAGTTCGATCTCGATCATGTCCGGTCCCGGGCCCCGGCCCAGGTCCCAGAGGGCGGCGTCGGCTCCGCGGAGACCGCGCACGCGCTCCGCCTCGGGCTCCCGCGGGGCCATGCCGTCGTAGGCGTCGAGCATGCGCAGGATGTCCGCCGGATGCGCCGAGAGGCACGCGATCAGGATCCCCTCCTCGAGGGCAAAGCCCAGGTGCCGGTCCCCGCGCAGGAGGCGGCTGGACACGAGCCAGACGGGCCGGCCGCGGTGGTCGCAGTAGTGGCGGACGCCGGCGCTCCGCCCCGCGTTGAGCAGACCCCGGAACCGCTGCGCCCGGCCGCCGATCCACGAGACGGCGCCCCAGGCGCGGCGTCCGGGACCGACGGGGAACTGCGCCAGCACCACCTCGTCCCCCGCCAGGCGCTCCAACCATCCCGCCAGCGACGCATCGGCCGCGGTCGCGGCCCATTCCTGGCTCGCGACGCCGGCCAGGCTCGCCGCCTCGAAGGCCAGCGGGTTGGCGGCGAGGCCCGGCCACCGGTCCGCCAGCCCGCGATGGACGCTCACCCATCGCGCGCCGGCCGGGATCGCCCACGCCAGGCGGTCCGTCCGCCGCGGCACATGGAGGAACCACGCGGCCGAGGCGGCGATGAAGGCCAGCAGCAGCGGATAGAAAACCAGCCTGCGAACCGTCCGGCTCATGCAACGACCGTGCCGCGCAAGGCCGCGACGGACGGCAGTCCGTGGCGGACCAGGTAGCTCCGGATGCCCTCGACGACCGCGGGCGCGGTGCCGGGCTCGACGAAATTCGCGGTGCCGACGGCCACCGCCGTCGCGCCGACGATGATGAACTCGAGGGCGTCGGCCGCGTCGCGGATGCCGCCCATCGCGATGACGGGGATCTTCACCGCCTTCGCGGCCTCCCACACCAGCTTCACGGCCACCGGGTGGATCGCCGGTCCCGTCAGGCCGCCCGTGACGTTTCCGAGTTTCGGGCGCCGCGTTTCGATGTCCACCGCCATCGCCGGGATCGAGTTGATCAGCGAGATCGCGTCCGACCCGGACGCCTCCGCCGCGCGCGCGAAGGCGCCGATGTCGGCGACGTTCGGGGCCAGCTTCGGGATCACGGGAAGTTGCGTCGACGCGCGCACGAGGTCGACCACGCGGCGGAAGCTGTCGAGGTTCGTGCCGAAGGCCTTGCTGCCTTCCTTGATGTTCGGGCACGAGACGTTGATCTCCAGCGCGTGGACGCCGTCGACCGCGTCGAACCGCCGTGCGACCTCGCCGTACTCCTCCAGCGTCCGCCCCCAGATGTTCACGATCACCGGCACGTCGTGGCGGCGGAGGAAGGGCATAGTGTCGCGCACGAAGCCGTCGACGCCCGGGCCCGGGAGGCCGATCGCGTTGATCAGGCCGCTCGCGGTCTCGACGGTGCGCGGCGTGGGGTTGCCGGTGGTCGGCTCCGCGCGGATGCCTTTCACGACGATGGCGCCGAGGGAGGCGAGGTCGACGAGGTCGGCGTATTCGGGCCCGTAGCCGAAGGTGCCGGAGGCGACCATGACGGGGTTGCGCAGCACGAGGCGGCCGAGGCGGACGGACAGGTCGGGCTGCGCGGTCATCGGCGATCCCCCGTTGCCGCGGCGCCGCGCGGGCGGATGGGGCCTGCGTGTGGCGCCGTCATTCGTTCCCCTCCCAGACCACGGTGCGGCATTCCATGACGGGGCCCTCGCGGCAGATCCGGATCCACGACCAGCCGCCAGGGGCCTCCGGGTCGCGGACCTTCTGCACGCAGGTCAGGCAGGCGCCGACGCCGCAGCCCATGTGGCGGTCCATCGAAAGCCATGCCGTCCACCCGCCCGCCGCGGCGCGCTCGCCGACGGCGCGGAGCATGCCGTTGGGTCCGCACGCGAAAAACTCGGGCCGGGCGTCGCGGCCTCCGCCGGCCAGCCAGGCATCGAGGGCGTCGGTGACGAGCCCGCGGTCGCCGCGCGATCCGTCGACCGTGGTCACGCGCACCTCCCAGCCGAGGGCCTCGAACTCGGGGACGCACAGGATGTCGCCGGCCTTCGCGCCGCCGAAGAAGGCGACGCCGCGGCGCGGCAGGGCCCGCGCCTGGAGGTAGAGCGCGGCCATCCCGTAGCCTCCGGCGACGAGCACCGGCAGCGCGTCCGCCGCCGCGGGCGGGAACCCGTTGCCGAGCGGGCCGAGAACGCTCAGCGAGGCGCCGGGCTCAAGCGCGCGCATCGCCGCCGTGCCGCGGCCGACCGCCTTGTAGAGGATCTGCAGCCGGCCGCCGTCGGCGCGGAAGACGCTGAACGGGCGGCGGAGGATGGCGTCCGCCGGCGCCGGCAGGCGGACGTGGACGAACTGGCCCGGGCGGACCTCCGGCGCGATCCCCGGCGCCTCGATCTCAAGGCACCGGTAGTCGCCCCCGTAGGTCGAGTGCGCCGTGACGGTGGTGGTTTCAACCTTCATTCGGTATCCGTTCCGGAATCGCGTGAGTGTGCGCGGTTCGCGTCCGCCCGTCAATCAGCCGCCACCGCCCACGACCATCCGCAAGCCGGAACCGTACATCTGAAGCGCGGGGCGGGACAGGGCGCGAGGGCGAGTCGTTCCGGAAGAGAAAAGTGGAAAATTCCAAACTCCAAGGAAGTGGGAAGTGGAACGGAGCAAAAGGGGAGAAGGCCGGACGGACAGCGGGCGGGAACCGGTCCGTGAATGGCGGGTGCCTTTCGGGGCGCCCCCTGATCCACACCCGAATACCCTCCGACTTCCCTCCTTGCTCCCTTGGAACTTCCAACTTCCTTGGAGTTTGGAGTTTCCCTACTTCCGGAGCGATGCCCGCGGGTTCCTGTGCATGGATGTCAACTGCATCGCTCCGGCTTGGGCGCGGATCCTGGGTCCAACTCGGCGATTGTGCACGGGGGCGGGGAAGCGTATCCTGCGCGGATTCTGCCATGCTCAAGAAAATACTCCACACGTTGAAGTCGCTCGGCCGCCGCGTGAAGGGCGGGAGTGACGCGAAAAAGGAAACCCCGCACGCCCCGAAGACCGATCGGGCGGGCCACCACGGCCAGCCCCACCGGCCCGGCGGGGCGCAGGCCCACGCGGCGTCCCCGCACGGGGCGCACGCCGCCCGCGGGCATGCCGACGGCCAGGGGCACGCCGGAGGACGCGGATCCGCCGAGGGCCGCGGCCACGGCGAGGGCCGCGGCCATCCCGGGCATCGCGGGGACGGCGCGCACGGCGCGGCCCCCGCGAGGGACGCCGGCGCCGCCCGGACCCCGGGCGAGGGCGATCCGACGAAGCGCCGCCGCCGCCGTGGGGGGAGGGGACGCCGCCGCGAGGACGGCGCCGGAGCGCCCATCGAGGCCGCGCCGGCCGCCCCGCAACCGGCTCCGCCGCCCGGGCCTCCGTGGGATCCCGCGTCCTATGTCGTTCCGCCCGCCGAGGGGAAGACGCGCTTCCAGGACCTCGACCTCCCCGTGGAGATCCTCCACGCGATCGCCGACCTCGGCTTCCAGTACTGCACGCCGATCCAGGCCGGCACCCTGCCCGCGACGCTCGAGGGCCGCGACATGGCCGGCCGCGCTCAGACCGGCACCGGCAAGACCGCCGCCTTCCTGATCACCGTCTTCGCGCGCTTCCTGCGCAACCCGGACCGCGAGGGCCGCCGGCCCGGCTCGGCGCGCGCGCTCGTGCTCGCGCCGACGCGCGAACTCGCGATGCAGATCGAACGCGACGCCGCGGACCTGGCGAAGTACTGCGGCGTCCGGTCGGTCGCCGTCTACGGCGGCGAGGACATGGACCGCCAGCGCCGCCGGCTCGCCGCCGGACCGGTGGACCTGTTGATCGCGACGCCCGGCCGGCTGCTCGACTTCCACGCGCGGCACGAGATCCACCTCAACCGCGTCGAGATCCTCATCATCGACGAGGCCGACCGCATGCTCGACATGGGCTTCATCCCGGACGTGCGGCGCATCGTCTACAGCACGCCGCACAAGGACCGCCGCCAGACGCTCCTCTTCAGCGCCACGCTGTCCGAGCCGATCCTGCGGCTCGCATCGAGTTGGACGCGCGACCCCGCGAAGGTCGAGATCGAGCCCGAGAACGTCGCGGTGGACACCGTCAACCAGGTCGTCTACATCGTCACGGCCGCCGAGAAGTGGCCGCTGCTCTACAACCTGCTCACGCGCGAGAAGCCCGAGCGTGTGCTGGTCTTCGTCAACCGTCGCGACACTGCCGAGCGGCTGGACGAGCTGGTCAAGAGGGCAGGATTCCCGTGCGCGCTGATCTCCGGCGCGCTGGCCCAGAATCAGCGGACGCGCGCGCTGGAGGACTTCCGCGAGGGCCGCATCCAGGTGCTCGTCGCGACCGATGTCGCGGGCCGCGGCCTGCACGTCACCGGCATCAGCCACGTGGTGAACTTCAATACGCCGATCGATCCCGAGGACTACGTCCACCGCATCGGCCGCACCGGCCGCGCCGGCGCGTCGGGCACGTCGATCACCTTCGCGTGCGAAGAGGAGTCGTTCTACCTGCCGCCGATCGAGGCCTACATCGGCCGTTCGCTGCCCTGCACGGTCCCCGAGGAGGAGTGGGTGAAGCTGCCCGACGGCGTGCCCAACCTCCCGCCCAGCCGCCCGAGGGGCCCCTCTCCCTTCGGCCCCGGCGGCGGCCGCGGCGGCCCCCGACGCGGCCCCCCGCGCGGCGGCCCGCGGCGGCGGTAGATCGGCTCACCAGGCGCCTGGCGCTCCGTCCGGGCCGTCACGTGGGACCCAAGAGGTGTGTGTGGAGGGCCCGGCTCCGTCCGGGCCGCCACGTGGATTCGGGAGGCAAATGCTTGGAGGGCCCGGCTCCGTCCGGGCCGTCCGGAACGGCCGACACGGAGGTCGGCCCTCCAGACCGTTGGCAAGGGGATCCTCATGCGGCCGGCACGGAGGTCGGCCCTCCAGAGGAAGAACAGGAGGCAGGTGCGAAATGAACTCGCCCAGGTTCCCGGTTCGCCACCGCCCGACGCATCCTCCGCCTGTCGAACGATTCAACGAACCGGTCGTCGTCGAGGTGACCGTCTGCACGCAGCACCGTTGTCCGGTCCTTGCCTGTGATGCGGTCCATGCCTTGTGCCGCGAGGAATGGGCCAAGGCGGAAGACTGGCGTGTGGGCGACTACGTCATCATGCCGGATCACATTCATCTGTTTTGTTCCCCCGGCCGCGTCCCCATGCCCAGCCTCCGCGGATGGGTGGAGTACTGGAAGAGCCGGATCGCCTCGCGGTGGCCTGGAGGGCCCGGCTCCGTCCGGGCCGTCCGGAACG
>CAYODK010000057.1:0-27247 GCA_964402695.1 uncultured Verrucomicrobiota bacterium | reverse complement strand
GCGCCCGGTCGTCAACGCGACGGGCGTCATCCTGCACACCAACCTCGGCCGCGCCGTGCTTCCGCCTACCGCCGTTGCGGCGCTTTCCGCGATGGACCGTTGCTGCAGCCTCCAGATCGACCTCGACACCGGCGCGCGCGGCAAGCGGCACGCGATGAGCGAACGGCTGCTGTGCCGCCTGACCGGGGCCGAGGCGGCGCTGGTCGTCAACAACAACGCCGCCGCGACCCTGCTGGTCCTCGCCGCCCTCTGCGCGGGACGCGAGGTGGTCGTCTCGCGCGGCCAGCTGATCGAGATCGGCGGCTCGTTCCGTCTTCCCGACTGCGTCCACCAGTCCGGCGCAACGCTCGTCGAGGTCGGGACGACCAACAAGACGCACCTGCGCGACTACGAGGCCGCGCTGACCGACCGCACCGCGGCCGTCATGCGCGTGAATCCGAGCAACTACCGGATCATCGGATTCTCGAAAGAGGTTCCGGTATCGGACCTCGTCACGCTCAAGAAGGGCCGGCCGAACCTGCTCGTCCTCGACGACCTCGGCTGCGGCGCGCTGGTCGACCTCACCCGCTTCGGCCTGCCGCACGAGCCGACCGTGCCGGAGAGCGTCCGCGCCGGCGCCGACCTGTCGTTCTTCAGCGGAGACAAGCTGATCGGCGGTCCGCAGGCGGGGATCCTCGTCGGTCGCGCACCGCTGATCGCCAAGATCAAGAAACATCCCCTCACCCGCATGCTGCGCGTGGACAAGATGACGGACCTCGTCCTGGAGCGAACCCTGCGGCTCTTCCTGGAGCCGGAGAGGCTGCCGGAGACGAACCCGACGTGGCGCATGCTGACGCTTCCGGCAGCCGCCCTTCGCGCACGGGCCGAGGCGCTCCTGGCCGCCGCCGTCGCGGCGGGCGCGCCGGGGGCGTGCCTGCGCGTCGTCCCGTGCGACAGCACGACAGGCGGCGGTTCGCTGCCGGGGCATCCGATCCCGTCCTTCGCCGTCGCCGCGCGGCTCGCCGGAATGCCGGCCGCGGACCTGCTGCGCCGACTGCGCCGGCACGACCCGCCGGTGATCGGCCGGATCGAGGACAACGACGTGCTACTCGACATCCGCACGCTGCTCGAGGGCGAGGATGCCATCGCGGCGCGCGCCCTCGGCGCGGCGCTGGCGGCCGGAGGTCCGGCGTGAGCGGCGTCGACCTGCGGCGGCGCAGGGCTGTGATGTCCCGGTCGGTGCGGCTGGGCCACTGCGTCTGCAATACGCGGCAGGCCTGCCCGTGCGAGACCTTCCGCCTGCACAACGTGTGTCCCTGCGCCGGCGAGAAGATGCCCGTGGCGACCGGACCGGTCGCGCTGACGCGGCATGTCCGCAAGGCCGGCTGCGCGTCGAAGATCGGCCAGGCGGACCTGTTGCGCCTGCTCGGACAGCTCCCGCCGCTGACGGATCCCAACGTGCTGGTCGGGACCTCCGCGGGCGACGATGCGGGCGTCTACCGGATCTCCGACGACCTCGCGCTGGTGCAGACGGTGGATGTCTTCACGCCGTGCGTCGACGATCCGCGCCTCTTTGGCCGGATCGCGGCGGCGAACTCCGTCAGCGACGTCTACGCGATGGGCGGCCGGCCGGTGACCGCGCTCTCGGTCGTGGGCTTCCCGATCGACGACCTCGACGGCGCCGTACTGGCCGAGTTGATCCTCGGCGGACGCGAGAAGCTCGACGAGGCCGGCTGCGCGCTGGTCGGCGGCCACAGCTGGCAGGATGAGGAGATCAAGCTCGGCTTCGCCGTCACGGGGCTCATCCATCCGACGCGCGCCGTGCTTCGCGGCGCGGCGCGGCCGGGCGATGCGCTCGTGCTGACGAAGCCCCTTGGCACCGGGATGATCGCGTTCGCGGCGCAGCTCGGCCGCGCGACGCCGGAGGCCCTGGCGGACGCCGGCGAGGTCATGTCGACGCTCAACCGCGACGCGGCGGAGGCGATGGTGAGGCACGGCGCCCACGCGGCGACCGATGTGACGGGATTCGGGCTCGGGGGCCACCTCGTCGAAATGATGCGCGGCAGCGGCTGCGCATGCACGATCGACCTCCCCGCCCTGCCCGTCTTCCGCGCCGTACCGGAGTGCCTTGCGCAGGGCGTCCTTTCCGGCGCCGTCGAGCGCAACGAGGCCTACGCCATGGGCTGGATCCGCGCGGAGGATCCGGCCGGCGAAGCACTGCTCCCCGTCTTCTACGATCCGCAGACCTCCGGCGGCCTGCTGATCAGCCTGCCGCCCGACCGCGCCGCGGCGCTGTGCGACGACCTCCGCGGACGCGGCCACACCGAAGTCCGGATCATCGGCCGCGTCGCCGGGCTGGAGCCGGGCGCGGAGAGCCGGATCGTCGCGGCCGGCGCATCGCTTGACGCATGCCGCGGACCGGCCGGCGCAATCCGCCCCCCACCCCCGGGAGCCGCTCCGTGACGAGCCGCCGCCCGCCCGGCCTCCTGCGCGCCGAGGTCCAGCCGGACGTCGTCGCGATGCTCTGCACGGCGGGCCACGTCGACCACGGCAAGACCAGCCTCGTCAAGACGCTGACCGGCTGCGCCACCGACCGGCTCAAGGAGGAGATCGAGCGCGGCCTCACCATCGAACTCGGCTTCGCGCCCTGCTGGATCGGCGGCGAGCTGTGCGCGGGCATCGTCGACGTGCCGGGGCACGAGCGGTTCGTCCGCACGATGGTCGCCGGCGTCTCGGGCATCGACTATTGCATCCTCGTGATCGCGGCGGACGACGGCGTGATGCCGCAGACGCGCGAGCACGTCGAGATCATGCAGCTCATGGGCATGACGCAGGGCATGGTCGCGCTGACCAAGATCGACCTCGTCACGCCGGAGGACGTCGCGGCGCGCACGGAGGAGATCCGAGCGTTCCTGGAGCCGACCTTCCTCCGCGGCGCACCGGTGTGCCCCGTCTCCACGATCACCGCCGAGGGCTTCGAGCCATTCTACGACACCCTCGTCGCCGGCGTGAAGGCGGGCCTGCGCGACCGCCGGACGGGCATCTTCCGCATGCCGGTCGAGCGCGCGTTCTCCCGGCCCGGTTTCGGAGCGGTGGCGACGGGGATCCCGATCGCCGGTTCGATCCGTCTCGGCGCGGAGATCGAGTGCGTCCCCGGCGGCGCCCGCGGACACATCCGCGGCCTCCAGCGGTTTGGGCGCTCTGCGGAGGACGGCGGCGCCGGGCAGTGCCTGGCGCTGAACATCCCGGAGTTCGGCAAGACCCCTCCCGTGCGCGGGCAGGTGCTGTGTCCCCCGGGGCACCTGCTGGCCGCGCTCCAGCTGCACGCGCGCCTCCACGCGGTGCCGCGGCTCGACCCGCCGCTGGCCAACGCGGAGGACGTCACCTTCCATACCGGCACGGCCGAGCAGCACGGGCGCATCTTCCTGCTGGAATCAAGGAAGCTCGGCGCGGGCGAGTCGCAGCTGGCGACGGTGGTCGTCGACGAGCCCGTCGCCGCGGCGGCGGGCGACCGGTTCATCGTGCGGCGCGTCTCGCCGCCGATGACCGTCGGCGGCGGGCGGCTGCTGCGGGTCGACACCGAGGCGCGCCGTCCACGCCGCAAGCTGCTGCTCGACGAACTCCAGCGCCACGAGACGTTCCTCGCCGGAGTGGAGTGGGACTCCGACGAGGGCCGGCGCCGCCGGGTCGAGCACCTGCTGGAACATGGCGAGCCCGCGGCCCTGTCGGCGGCCGACCTCGGGCGCCGCCTGTTGCTGACCGGCGACGCCGTGAGGACCGCGATCGGGGCGCTGGCCGCGGCGGGGACGGCGATCGATCTGGGCGGCGGAACCTGGGCCCTTGCCGCCCGCGCCACGGCCCTGCGAGGGCGCATGGAGAAGCGCCTTGCCGAACTGGCGGCGGCCTCGGACCGGCTCCGCGTCCCCCTCGCGGAATGGCGCCGCGGCTTCGACGTCCCCGACGCGCTGTGGACCCACGGCTGCCGTGACATTGAGCGTGCGGGCGGCGTGCGCATCGCGGGCGGCTTCGCGCTGCCGGCGGCGGGCTTCGACACGCTGCCCCCGCCGGACCGGTCCCTGGCCGAACGGATGCTGGCCCTGTACGAGCGCGAGGCGTTCGAGACGACGCACCCGGACGAGGTCCACGCGAAGCTCGACGCAACGCCGGACCGCACCGCGCGCATGCTGGAGTGGCTGACGGCCCGCGGGGACCTCGTGCGCGTCGCGCCGAACGTCGTGCTCACGATTGGCCGTCTGCGCGCAGCGCAAGACCACGTCGTCAAGACCATCCAGGCATCGGGCAGCCTCGACTCGCAGGCCTTCCGTGCGCACCTGGGCGTCTCGCGCAAGTACGCGATGTCGATCCTTGATTTTCTTGATTTGCGCAAGGTGACCCTCCGGGTCCAGAATGCGCGCCGGCTGCTCCCGGGGTGGGAGCAGCGGCTGGTATGAGACGAAAGGCGCACCGGGCATGACTCCGACGAGCGAACGGTGGGTGAGACTGGCCGGCGGCATCGCCGCCGCGCTGGCCTTCGCGGCCATCGCAACCGGCCTGAGCCGTTCCCACACGGTCTACGACAAGGGCGCGGCGGAGTTCGGCATCGACGACCCCATCCGGATCACCGAGAAGCAGCTCAACGCCGACGCGACCTTCTCCGGCGTCGAATCCAGCCGCACGACCGGCAAGATGCTCTCGACCTACGACCGCAGCCAGCCTCCGGGCAAGCGCGCGTGCCCTACCTGACTGTAGTCCCTCTTGGGGCCCGCCCGGTGGGCGGACCCGGACGAACCGCGGATTGCACGGATGGCGCAGCGAACATTTCCACATGTTTGAACCCGGAATGCAGGACAGGATCACAGGATTGTCGGGATGCGGAGGGCGACGGCCCGGGCGTCTCCCGGCGCGTCGCAGTGCTTCCCTCTTCCATGCCGGCAATCCGGTTCATCCTGTCATCCTGTCCGAGATGCTCGCATCCGTTCTGACCGTTGTCCCGTCCATCCGCGCGCCATCTGGAGGGTCGCGATGAGCGTGTCGGGCGTCAGGCCCGCGGCGCCGCGCAACCGGTGGCGGCCGTGGGTGCAGGCGGTTTCGATGGTCGGGCTGAACCTCTCCGCCGGCTCCCTCGCCCACTGGCAGGCGAAATGGATGTGCCTGCCGGTGATGAACTGCCACTCGTGCACGCTGGCGATCTTCGGCTGCCCGATCGGGATGATCTCGCACTATGCCGGCTACCGGGTGTTCCCGCTGCTGCTGGCGGGCATGCTCGTGCTGGCCGGGGCGCTGGTCGGCCGCATGTTCTGCGGATGGGTTTGTCCTTTCGGCACGCTGCAGGACTGGCTCCACAAGATCCCGTCGCGCAAGTTCGGCCTGCCCCGGTGGGCCGGCTGGATCAAGTACGCCGTGCTGATCCTGATGGTCTTCCTTTTCCCGTTCCTCTGGGGCGAGCTCACGCAGGCCTCGTTCTGCCGGTGGTGCCCGCCGACCACGATCCAGGTCACGATCCCGAACCTGCTGACCGGGGTGACGAAGGCCGTCACGTCGGCGATGGCGCTCAAGATCGCGATCGCGCTGGCGGTGTTCGCCGCCTGCATCTGGGTCTCGCGGCTCTTCTGCCGGGTCCTCTGCCCCATCGGCGCCCTGATGGCGGTCTTCAACCACATCTCGCTCTGGCGCGTCGGTCCGCTCCGGTCGAAATGCACCGGCTGCGAACTGTGCCTCGACCGATGCCCGACCGAGGTCGCCCCGTTCGACCGGCTCGCGGCGGGCATCCCGGCGAACCGGCACGCGGACTGCGTCGTCTGCCACGACTGCACCCTCGGCTGCTCCCGCGAGCAGAAGGGCACGCGGACTGCCGGCAATCGCGCGTAGGCCGGACGCCGGAACGAACCCGGGGATGCAGAGGTCGCATAGAACGGCGAACGCGGACCGACAATACCGGCAAGACGCCGGCCGTTACTTGATCATGAACGCTCACCACCGGATCCGGATCCTCGCGGTCCTGGCGACCGCACTGGCCATGATCGCGGGCGCCCAGGGGCCGGGCCGGCCGCGGATGCGGCCGGGGATGGATGCCGCGGGAGGCCCGGCGGTGGGCGACCCGGTGCCGCGTATCGAACTGCAGCGTCTCGACGCGGCCGGTGGCGCCGCGAAGCCCGGCGCGAAGGAGCCGCTGGCCGATCATGCGAAGAAGCGCCCGGTGGTGCTGATCTTCTCAAGCTTCACGTGACCCCCGTTCCGCGCGGCGGCCCCGGCCGTCGAGCGCTTGTACCGGCGGTACAAGGACCAGGCGGACTTCAAGCTGATCTACGTGCGCGAAGCGCACCCGGACGACGGCCGCCAGACCGAATCCAACCGGCGGGCCGGGATCGTCTACACGACGCCGACGAACGACCTTGCGCGCGCGAAGATCGCGTCGGACTGCGTGCGGACGCTGGGCATCACGTTCCCCTGCCTGGTCGACGACATGCAGGACAGCGTGCAGAAACTGTTCCGCGCATGGCCGGCACGGGCGGGAATCGTCGGGCCTGACGGTCGGATCACCTACCTCAGTGCGCCCGGCCCCCGGGGAGTGGATCCGGAGGCGATCGAGAGTGCCTTGAAACGCGTCCTGGCGCCGCTCCCGTAGTGGAGTCGTGATGCGGGATGCGGCAGGAACTCGCGCCTTCCGCCGACGGGCCCCCGCCCCCAAAAAGCCAGCAGCCGCGACCCGTGGTCGCGGCTGTGGCCGGGAATGGACTCCGGGCTGGGATCAGCGCTGCGCCTGGGCCGTACCACCGAGGGGCTGGAGATCCACGTCGATCTTCGCGCCGATCGTCTGGCCGCGGACTTCCGTATACGCGACAACCGTATACTTCCCGGGTTTGGCCACCTCACCGAGGTAGCCGCCTCCGCCTCCTCACGTAGGGCACATGGAGTCGAGGGACTTGGACTTCGTCAGGGCCGGCTTGCCCGCCTCATCGAGGATGTAGAAGTGGCAGGAGCCGCCCGTCTCCAGGGTCCTCGCGACCTTCCCGCCGCCCACGTCCTTGGCCTTGTAACACGAGGCCGTGATCTTGACGTCGAGGGACTTACCCTCCTTCCAATTCCGGTTCTTGGAGGAGGTCTTGTCCAACGCGGCGCTGACGACGAACTGGTACTTGTTGCCGTTCTTCTCGTCCGTGAACTCCGACTTGAGATCGGCGAGTTGCGCGTCCGACAGGACGATCGAGGTGTTCAGCGACGGACGGGAGGAGAGCCCCGTGAGCGCGATCGGCTGGCCGGCCGCCGGCGCCCCGGACTGCTCCTGGAGAAAGGCCTGATCCTCGGCGCTGAGCAACTGTCGGCGGATGCCGATGGTCTGTCCGTCCGGCTTCTTGAGCGTGACCATGTCGCCCGCGACCCGGACGAACTCCGCCTCCAGCTTGGTCCCGGACACACTGGTCCATTCCCGCGCCGAGGCGACGGAACAACACGCGACGCCCATCGCGACCCATCGCAACCAGGCCTTCATGCGTACGGTTCTCCCCTGCGGCTTGTGCACTTGTCGCCGCACAGAGAGAAGGTAGCCAAGGGTCCCCGTGAACGCGAGCACAATCGGTCGCCCGTGCGTCACGGTTTGCCGGCGCCCGGCCCCGGGCCGCCGGCCCGGAGCCGCGCGGCAAGTTCCGAGGGCGTCAGGTACTCGGCCTTCTCCGCGTCAAGGAAGTCCAGGATTTCGAGGAACTGCGCGAATCGGTCGCCCGAGCCCCACATCATCGGATGGCCCTGCAGGACGAAGTACGGGCGATCGGGGTGCTTCGCATAGCCGGCCCGGAACCATGCGGCGTCGGGCACGCCGACACTTCGCTCGAGGTTCACGTCCCAGACCCGGTCGAGCACCGTCACCCTGCCTTGCGCATCGAGGGCGCGGGATGCGGCGTCCGCCGGCTGCGGGTAGAGCCAGGCCTTCATATGCGGATCGGCCTCCATCACGCGCACGGTCTCGGCATCGAAACTCGGACCGTACACGCCGCCCGGCGGCCCGAAGGTGGTGAACGTGAATCCCAGCTTCGCCGCCGCCAGTTCCTGCGAGCGGTCGAACCGGCGCTTCTGTTCGTCGAACGGGCGCCCGCAGAACTCGTTGAACTTCCTCCCGTCCGCCCCGTGCGTGCCGTGGTTCCAGCCGTGGAACCAGAATTCGACGCGGCCGGAGGCATGCAACTCCTTGATCCACGCCGCGTACTCCGGGGTCGCCTCCTCCAGCGTATCGCAGACCACGCCGAAGCCCGCCTTGATGCCCCGCTCCCCGAGGACACCGGCGAGCCGCACCCACGCCGCGGGCGCGCGTCCGCCGATCTGCTTCACGTCGTCGAACTTGAGGACGATCATCGGCGGACGTTCGCGCGGCGGCAGGTTCGCGGGAGGCCCGGCGGCGGCCGCAGGCCGGGGCGCGGGCGGCCTCTCCGGCAGCGGAGCCGCGCCGGGGTCGAGACCGCCGAGGACGAAGTCATCGCAGTCGGCCGAGCCGGTGGCGGTCGAGTACGAGTGGATCCACACGGCCACGGAGGCGGCGCCGGGCGGGACGGAGGAGGTCATCGCGTAGTCGTGCCACCCGCCGTCGGTCCGGTCGACCGCGCGACCGGCGGTGCCCCACCCGTCCTTGACCGCCGGATCCCTCACCGGCCGTCCCTCCGGCGAGAAGAACCACAGGTAGACGCCCATGAAACGGTCGCGCGTCCTTGCCCGGAACGACAGCGACACATGACCGCCCTCCGTCACCGGCAGCCGCGCGCTGCGCACCGAGGAGCCCTCCGTGGCGCTGCCGTCGACGACGCGGAGGCCGAGCACCCCTCCGTGCGCCGCGGCGTTGGTCACGGTGGACATCGAGTCCTCGACGCGCCAGCCGGCCGCGCCGTCCTCGAAGCCCGGGTTGGGCAGCGGAGTACCGGCCGCCGCCGCGCACGCGGACAAGAGGAACGCGGCCCGGGGTCCGAGACGTCGCGCACGGCAGGGTCGCAAGTTCATGCGGTCCAGTATCGATGCCATCCCCGCCACGCGCAAGCAGCGCATGCCCCGACCGGCCAGGTGTAACATCACGGAGTGCAACCGCACTCCGAGATGTTACATGGGGACCGTCGCGAGATCCGATCGAGCGGTCCGGAAGATCGAAACAGCACCTGCGATGTGTAACATTATCGAGTGCGACCGCATGCCTTAATGTTACACATTGATCGTGGACACCGAGTCCGTCGCCATCGCGTCCGGGTGCTTTTCGCTTGTGGCCGGCCGGCGGCGCGGCCAAGGTACCGCGCATGAGACTCCCCGAGCGCACCTCCGTCATCCTCCTCGCGGTCGGGCTGGCCGGCGCCGGGGCGGCGCGGGCGGGCGTGATCGAGCCCGAGGCGTCGACGAACGTGCTGACCAATCCAGGCAAGGGATGGTCGGTCATGGGCAACGCCGAGGGACAGCCGCCCGGGATCCTCGAACTCGCGGGCATGGGCGTGCGCCGTTTCGACTGGCAGGAACTCGAACCGCGCGAAGGCGAGTTCCGCTTCGAGCGGGTCGAGGCCTTTCTCGAAAGCTGGGGACGTCTCGGCAAGGTCTGCAACCTCGGCGTGATGTGCGCCAACACGCACAGCCGGGCCGAGGGCGGCTACGTGACTCCTCGCTGGGTCTTCGAGGCCGGCGCACGGAAGATCGAGATCGATCTCGAGCCGACGCGGATCACCACCGGCACGCCGGGCCACAAGGTCGCCCCGGTCTTCGACGACCCGGTCTTCCTCGCGAAGTTCGCCTCCTTCCTGCGCGCCTTCGCGGCCCGCTTCGATGGCGATCCGCGGATCGCCGTCCTCGATATCCGCTCCTACGGCAACTGGGGCGAGGCGCACATGCATCCGTTCGGCAGGACGGACATCCCGCCCGAGATGTTCCGCAAGCACCTCCAGATTCACCTCGATGCGTTCAAGCGGACACAACTTTGCCTTTCGCGCAACGCCCACCTCGGGAAGTACGGCCCCCTGAAGGACGTGATGGACTGGGCCTTCCTCGAACACCGCGTCGCCCCGCGCCGCGACGGCATCTGCGGCAACAGCGACGGCCGCGAGACGGCCATCGGCTTCGGCCTCGCGCCGGGCGTCTTCGAGATGTTCGGGAACTACCCCTTCATGAAGGACCTCGGCTGGTGGGACGGAACGAAGGACGCCCAGGGCTGCGGCTTCCGCCTCGAGGAGTGCGTCGAAAACGGCAAGCCGACGTGGGTCGACCTCTGCCGCGGCGGCGCGTCGGGACTTCAGATGCTCCGCGAGAACCGGCCGCTCGTCGACCGGTTGACGAACCGGATCGGCTACCACTTCCATCTCGCCCGCGCGTCGTGGTCGCCGTCCGCGGGCAACGCGATCGACCTGGAGCTGACGTGGACCAACCGCTGTGTCGCCCCGATCTACATCCCCTGCGCCGTCGCTGTCACCCTCGTCGATGCCGCCGGGGTCCCCGTCGCAACGACCTGGCCCGGGGAGTTCCGTCCCGCGACCTGGATGCCCGCCCGATCCATCACCGAGAAGGCCCGGATCCCGCTTCCGAAAGCCCCGGCGGCCCCTCTCCGTCTCGCCCTGGCCCTCACCCGCAAGGCCGGCGACCCCGCCCCCTTCATCCGTCTCGGCACCCGGTTGCCCGTCCGGGACGGCTTGTACGACCTCGGCCCCCTGCCCGCAGTCCCGTGACCGGTCGAATTGACATGGGCCGGCGATTTGCCTAGCGTCCCCCTCACCGGCGGGCCCGCGCTCCGCGGCCCCGCGGTGGAAGGATGGATGGCTGAACGTTTCGAACCCGGCTGCCGGGATGCAGCCGCCGCCGGCACCGCGGACCCGATCCGCCGGTCTCCGGATCTGAAGCGTTTCCCGTTCCTTCCCGGTCTCCTCCTTCCCGAAGCCCGGCCCGAAACCCCGAACCACGTGCTGTCCCGCGCCCGCGCGTGCGCCGGCAGCCCAGGAGACCCGCATTTAAGACATTGACCAACGTCGGCCTCGCCGACGTGCAGGCGGTCTACAGCGGCGCCGAGGGCGACCTCTGGGAGCTGATCATGGGACAGCAGATCCATGTCGGCGGCTTCGCCTCGTCGATGGACCTCGCGGAGAAGGCGGGCCTCGCGGCGGGAGCGCGGGGCGTCGACCTCTGCTGCTGCAACGGCGCGGGCATGCGCTTCCTTCTGCGGTTCCGCGCCGTCGCCCACATGACCGGCGTCGACGCGACGGACCTTGTCCTCGACCGCGCCCGCGCCCGCTGCGCCGCCGAGGGCATGGCGGACCGCGCAGCGCTGGTGAAGGCGGATGTCTGCGCCACGGGTCTGCCGGCGGCGTCGATGGACTTCGTCTGGGGCGAGGACGCCTGGTGCTACGTCGTCGACAAGCCCGCGCTGATCCGCGAGGCCGCCCGGCTCGTGAAGCCCGGCGGCGTGGTCGCCTTCACGGATTGGGTCGAGGGACCCGCACCGCTCTCGCCGGCCGAATCGGTCCGGTTCCTCGGCTTCATGAAATTCCCTTCGCTCGCGACCATCGACGACTATCGCCGGTTGCTCGCCGACAACGGCCTCACCGTCGAACTCGCCGCCGATACCGGACGCTTCGCGCCGAGCATCGACCTCTACATCCGCATGCTGACCGAGCAGCTGACCTCCGACGCGCTGCGGATCATCGGCCACGACATGGACCTGATGAACGCCCTCGGCGGCGAAATGGACTTCATCCGGCAGGCCGCCCACGCGGGCAAGATCGTCCAGGGCCTCTTCGTCGCGAGGAAACCGGCATGAGCGGCTGCGGTTGCAGGCACAACGCGGCGGCGGACGGGCCGCCGCCGGGGGACGCGGACCCGCGGCGTCCGCCGGAACCGCCGCCTCCCGGGCCGGCGGCCACGTCCCCCGCCCTCGCGCCGGCGCTGGCGTGGTTCGCCGACATGGTGCAGCACTGCTACGACGAGGCGACGGCCGCCAAGGCCGCCGGACGCCCCATCGTCGGGATCCTGTGCGAGTACACGCCGCGCGAACTCGTCCTGGCCGCCGGCGGACTGCCCGTCTGCCTCTGCGGCGGCGACGTGCGGAAGATCGCGGCCGCGGAGGAGATGCTGCCGTCCAACCTCTGCCCGCTGATCAAGTCGACCTTCGGCTACCACCTTGCCGGTGCGAACCCGTTCCTCGAAATGGCGGACCTGGTCGTCGCGGAGACGACGTGCGACGGGAAGAAGAAGATGTACGAGCTGCTGGCCGAAACCCGGCCGATGCACGTGCTCGAACTGCCGCAGAAGCCGGGCGATCCCGCCGCCTTCGACCACTGGCTCGCCGAACTCCGCCGCCTCCGCGACGAACTGGGCCGCCGCTTCGGCGTGGACATCACCGACGACCGCCTGCGCGCCGCGATCCGCGAGATGAACCGCGAGCGGGCGCTCCGGCGCGGCCTCGCGGAGCGGATGCGCCGCGACCCGCCGCCGTTCACGGGGCGCGAACTGCTCGACCTCAAGAGCCTGATCTCGTGCCTTCCGGCCGACACGGCGCAGTACGAGGCCGCGCTCGCGGCGGCCGACGCGGCGCCGGGACGCGCGGACCTCGCCGGGCGCGTGCGCGTCCTCCTCACCGGCGTGCCCGTGGTCCACATGGCCGAGCGCGTCGTCGACCTGATCGAGTCCCACGGCGGCGTGATCGTCTGCATGGAGAACTGCACGGGCCTCAAGCCGATCGTCGAGGATGTCGACGGGAACGCCCCCGACCCGCTGCGCGCGATCGCGGAGAAGTACCTCCACCTCCCCTGCTCCGTCATGACGCCGAACGACGGACGGATGGACCTCCTTCGCCGCCTGGCCTCCGACTACCGGCCGGACGCCGTCATCGAACTGATCTGGCAGGCGTGCCTGACCTACGACGTCGAGTCGCATCGCGTGAAGCGGCTCGCCGAAACCGACCTCGGCCTCCCCTACCTGCGCATCGAGACCGACTACTCGCCCTCCGACTCCGCCCGCATCGCCCTGCGCGTCGAGGCGCTGTTCGAAACCGTCCGCGCGCGCCAGGCCGCGCGCGGAAGCACGAAGACCTAAGCACGAAGCACGAAACAAGCACGAATGCGGCAAATTCCAACCATCCGAACGCGAAACCGCTTCGTGCTTTCCGCCCTTCGGTTTTGGGATCTGTTTCGTGCTTCGGAATTCAGATTTCGTGCTTCCGGATTCCCGGAGCGCTGACACCTGTGGCTCCACCCTCCGTCATCTTCGCCTCGTCGTTCGTTCCACCCGAGTGGATCGAGACGCACGGTCTCCGCCCTTCGCGCGTGACGCCGCGCGCCGCCGGCGCGGTCGAGGCGGAGGGACTCTGTCCCTTCGCCGGGGCGTTCGCGGCGGCGGCGGACGCGCCCGGCGTCGCGGCCGCGGTGTTCACATCCACGTGCGACCAGATGCGACGGGCGGCGGAGATCGGCGCCGATACCCGGGTTCCTCGCTTCGTCATGCATGTGCCCGCCACCTGGCAGACGCCCGGCGCTCACCGGCTCTACCGCGAGGAACTCAAACGCCTCGGCCGATTCCTTGTCGGGCTCGGCGGCCGGTCCCCCGCGCCGGGCGAACTCGCCGGATGCATGGAACGCCGCGAGGCCCTGCGCGACGAACTTCTCGGCCGGCGGCCGAGGATGACCTCGCGCGGTCACGCAGACCTCGCCGCCCGATTCCACGCCACCGGAGAACTGCCGCCGCCCGCCGGCAGCGCCCCGGCGTCCGGAGGCGCGCCGCTCCTGCTGCTCGGCGGTCCGCTGCGCGCGGAGGATCTCGACCTCCTCGACGCGATCGACCATGCCGGCGCCCGCGTGGCGGTCGACGGCACCGAATCCGGCGAACGCGAGTGGCCCCGGCACTTCGACCGGCGGCGGATGCGCGAGGACCCGGCCGGCGAACTGGCCGACGCCTATTTCGGCCACATCCCCGCGGTCTTCCGCCGCCCCAGCAGCGGGCTCTTCGACTGGCTCGCCGGCGCGCTGCGCGACACGCCCGTCCGCGGCATCGTCGTCGTCACGCACCCGTGGTGCGACCTGTGGCGCGCCGAGCTGCCGCGGATCCGCGACGCCTCGCCCGTCCCCGTGCTCGCGCTCGACCTGGCCGGCGCCGGGCGCGCGCGCGCCGCGTGGACCACGCGCATCGGGGCGTTCCTGGAGGCGCTGCGATGAACGCGCCGCCCCGGCGGATCACGCTCGACGGATGGGACACCCGGTACGAGGAACTGCGGCGCGCCGGCCTGCGAGAGCCGTCCTACGGCGGCCCCCTGCGCCGCCATGTCGCCGACGGCGACCAGCGGCTGCTGCGCCTTTCGTTCGACAATTCCGCCGCCGCCCTCCGGCTGTGGAACTTCCTGCTGAGCGAGGAGGACCGCCTCCACGCGGCGCGCGCGGAGGGACGGCGCATCGTCGGCGCGATGAAGGACCTCGGCACCGTGCCGGTGATCGCCTGCAGCCTTCCGGGCCTCGTCGCGTTCTATCCCGACGGCGCGTGGTGGACGCCCTGCGTGATGGAGATGAGCGACGAGCTTCTCGCCGTCGCCGACCGGCTCGGCATCGACGAGAGCTTCTGCCCGGTTCGCGCGATGCTCGGCGCCTTCGTCACCCGCCGTCACTTCCCGATCCCCGACCTGCTCGTCTGCAGCGCCGGAGCCGTCTGCGACGACTTCTCCGCCATCGCCCAGCGCCTCAACGGCCTCGGCCATCCGATCCTGTGGTGGGAGATCCCCCACCGGCGCGATCCGGAACCCGGCGAGGCGTCCGTGCCTCTCCCCGGCGGCGGGCGGGCTACGCGGGACCACGTCGACTTCATCGAGGGCGAACTGCGGCGCGTCGGCGCCGCGCTGGAGCGGCTGGCCGGCGTGCCGCCCGACGACGCCCGGCTCGCGGAGGGCATCCGCCGCGCCAACGGCATCCGCCTCCGCCTGCGCGAACTGCGTGCGGCCTGCTTCACCGCGCGCGCCGCCCCGCTGCCCGCGCTCGAACTGCTGATCGCCGAGATGCTCGCGCTCCACTTCTGCTCGGACCTGGCGGAGTCCGAAGCCGTGCTGGACGACCTGCTCGACGAGGTCCGCCGCCGCGTCGCCGCCGACGCCGGAGTTTCCGATGCCGGCGCGGTCCGCGTCTACTTGGTCAACCCGGTCGCGGATCTGCGCATGATGAACCGGCTCGAGGCCGCGGGCGGACGATTGTGCGGGACGGAGTTTCTTTTCAGCCATGCGCTCGACGACCTCCCGGAGGACGTGCCCCCCTGGGAGGCGCTCGCCCGCGCGGCGGCGGCGGATCCGATGGCGGGGCCGGCGCGCGACCGGGCGGCACGGATCGCGCGCGACGCGGCGGCGCTGGGGGCCGAGGCGGTGATCGTCTCCCGGATCCCCGGCGCGAGCCACTGCGCGACCGAGGGCGGGATCATCGCCGGGGCCGTCCGCGCGGCGGCCGGGATCCCGACGGTGGAGATCGAGGTGCCGCCGCTCAGCGACGCGATGGCGGCGCAGGTCTCGACGCGGATGGAGGCCTTGTTCGAAACGGCGCGCGCGCGCCGGGGGAGCCGGAGATGATCGTCGCGGGCATCGATGCGGGATCGCGGGCCATCAAGGTCGTCCTCTACGACACCGGCGCGGGCGCCGTCGCGGGGCGGGCCGCCTGCGACCAGGGCGTGCGGCAGGAGGAACGGGCGGCGCGGGCGCTCGACGGTCTCCTGGCGGAGCGCGGTCTTGCGCGCGGCGACGTCGCGCGCGTCATCGCCACCGGCTACGGCCGCGCCGCGCTCGATTTCGCCGACGCGGCGGTGACGGAGATCACCTGCCACGCCCGCGGCGTGCGCGCCGTGGCGCCCGGCGCGCGGACGGCGATCGACATCGGCGGGCAGGACAGCAAGGTGATCTGGCTCGACGCGGGCGGGTCGGTGCGCGACTTCGTGATGAACGACCGCTGCGCGGCCGGCACCGGCCGGTTCCTCGAGGTCGTCGCGGCGCGGCTCGATGCGGGCGTGGCGGATCTCGGCGCGATGGCCGCCGGCTGCGCGCAGCCGGTACCGATCAGCAGCACCTGCGTCGTCTTCGCCGAGACGGAGATCGTCGGCCTGCTCGCCTCCGCGGCCGACCCGCGCGACATCGCCGCCGGCGTGCAGAAGTCCGTCGCCTCCCGCATCGCCGCGATGGTCGGCCGCCGCGCCGTCGAGCCGGTCGTCCTCACCGGCGGCGTCGCCCTCGTCCCCGGCATGGCCGCCGCCCTCGCCACCGCCCTCGGCCACCCCGTCGCCCTCGCCCCCACCCCCCAGTTCACCGGCGCCCTCGGCGCCGCCCTGCTGGCGGCCGAGGGACGGGAGTACTCCCTCAAACTCGGCAAATTGGCTGTCTCCGGCTCCGCCGCCTCCCTCGCCGACGACAAGGCGAAACTGAAGGGGTTGTTTCTGTGAGGCAGGGTTCTGCGAGAGCGGAGCCGAGGAAGACCCGGACATGACCTTCACGGATCTGACATGGGAAGACCTGAAGGAGTGGGCGGGGTCGAGGGTGGTTGCGCGCGGCAAGTCGTATCGGAGATCGGTCAAGGATCTCCGGCTGGGGTCCCCGAAGAGGCGCCACGGTTCCCACACTTCCCCGACACCGCCACGCTCATCGCCATCGCGATTCGCGAGAAGCGCCATGACGATGTCCTGGCGTGGTACAAGCGTACCGAGATGCGCGGCGCGTACTGGCCGGGACATCCCGGCGGGACCGTGGCCGAGGCCGTTCAGGAGACGCATCCCGACGCCGCGCTGGAAATCTGGCTGCGCCAGGTCCGGGCCCAGATCGCACAGACGAAACCGGCGGCCTACCAGACGGCCGGGGTGGATTTGAAGAAGATGAAGGCCGTCTACGCGCGAACCGGTCGTCTGCCCGAGTGGGAACGCCTGCTCGGCGCGCTCCGCACGGAGAACGCCCGCAAGCCGCGCCTGATCGAGGTACTCGACGGTCTCGAGGGCCGGCGGTCACGGATCCTCAAGTCCTGACCGACCGGAAGCGTGAGTTGAATTGTGCACCGAATATGGTACACGGTTTATATCACGGCAGGAGATGCGGCCCATGAAATTCATGTCGGTAAGAGAGTTCCGTGCGAGCACGGGAACGGTGCGGCGCGATCTGGCTCCCGACGGCGAGGTCGTGCTGACGGCCAACGGACAGCCCTTTGCCATCGTGTCTTCGATCCAGCCTGAGGCGTTCGACAAGGAACTGCGCGAGATCCGCCGGGCGCGCGCCAGGGTGGCGCTGGAACTGGTGCGCGAAAGCGCCGTGCGGTCCGGCACGGCGGGGATGTCGATGCCGGCGATCGATGCGATCGTCAGGGAGACCCGCCGGGCCGGGAAGACGGCATGAAGGTGGTGCTCGACACCAACGTGCTGGTCTCCGGGCTGATGACGCGGGCCGGGACCTGCGCCGCGATTCTGAACCTTGCCGTCGACGGCCGCATCACAGCGGTGCTCGACGCCCGGATCTCGGACGAGTACCGGCGCACGTGCCTGTCCCCGCGCCTCCGTCTCGACACCGGGGCCGTTCTCGGATTCCTGCGCCTCCTCGAGGATTGCGCGGAGAGCGTCACCGCCATGCCGCTCAAGTCGACCCTGCCCGACCCGGACGATCTCCCCTTCCTCGAAGTTGCCGCCGCCTCGCACGCCGTCCTGGTGACCGGCAACACCAGGCACTTCCCGCCCAAAGCCGTCGGCTCCGTCAGAGTCTCGACCCCGCGCGACTTCCTTGACGCGCTTCGGACCTGACCCCATCCCGGCTCCGCCGCGTCGCCTCACGGCGGGCTTGAGTTCCGGGGGGGGGATGGGGCATTCTACGGCGCGATTTCCAAGGCTTGGAAGCCCGGGGGACGGGCGTTTCCAGGGGTTGGACGCGGGGGAGACGAGACATGAGCGGGGCGAGAGCGACACGGGAGTTGCAGGGGACCTTCACGGCCATCGTCACGCCGTTCGACAAGGGCGGCGCGGTGGACTACGGGAAGCTGCGCGACCTCGTCGAGTGGCAGATCGCCTCGGGCATCACGGGGATCGTCCCGGTGGGCACGACGGGCGAGTCGCCGACGCTGGACTTCCCCGAGCATGAGAAGGTCATCGAGACGACCATCGCCACCGCCCGCGGGCGGTGCCTGGTCATCGCCGGGACCGGCGCGAACTCAACCGCGGAGGCGATCGAACTGACCCGCCACGCGCTCGGCGCGGGGGCGGATGCGACACTGCAGGTGACGCCCTACTACAACAAGCCCACCTCGAACGGCCTGGTCCGCCACTTCTCCGCCGTCGCCGACCTGGGGCTGCCGGTGGTGCTCTACAACGTCCCGGGGCGCACGTCGCGGGAGATCCCGATCGACGTGGTCGTGAAGCTGGCGGAGCACCCGGGCGTGATCGCGGTCAAGGAGGCCGGCGGCAGCGTGGAGCGCGTCAGCCGGATCGTCCGCGCGTGCAACCTCTCGGTCCTCTCGGGTGACGACTCGCTGACGCTGCCGATGATCGCGGTCGGCGCGCGCGGCGTGATCAGCGTGGCGACCAACGTGGCGCCCGAGCCGGTCGTGGCGATGGTCGCCCACGCGCTCGCGGGCCGGTTCGCCGAGGCGCGGGCGCTGCACCTGAAGTACCACGCGCTCTTCACGGACCTGTTCCTCGAGACCAACCCGGTGCCGGTCAAGGCCGCGCTGGCGATGATGGGGCGGATCGAGGAGGTCTACCGCCTCCCGCTCTGCGAGATGGAGCCGAAGACCCGCGCCGCCCTGGCCGCCACGCTCCGCGAGGCCGGCCTGTTGAAGGCCTGAGGCCCCGCGATGCGACGTTTCCTGGAACTGGCGGCGATCTTCGCCTTCGCGTTCGCCACGCTGCTCTTCGAGGTCACGACGACCAAGATCTTCGAGTTCAGCCTGTGGGCGAACTACGCGTACCTTGCCGTCAGCACGGCGATGTTCGGCCTCGGGTTCAGCGGCGTCGCGCTGACGCGCTGGCCCGGGATCTCCCGCGTGCCGCTGGCGGACTTCCTTCCCGCGATGGCCTTCGCCGGGGCGCTCGCGATGCTCGGCGCGTTCGCGGCGGTCAACGGGGTTCCGATCCATCTCTCCGAGCTTCCGGAGGGCTGGACCTGGGGCCGCGAACTGGGCAACGTCACGGTGGTTTTCCTGGCGCTCGCCTCGCCGTTCCTGTGCTTCGGCCTGGCGATCAGCCGGATCTTCGACGAGCGCGCGGAGCTGGCGAACGTCTACTACTTCGCCGACCTGATCGGCGCCGGCCTCGGCGCGCTGGCGGTGGTGCTCTGGATCCCGACGCTCGAGCCCGAGGGGCTGGCCGCGGCCGCGGCGGCGATCTCGGCCGGCGCCGGCGCGCTCTTCCTGGCGGGCGGGGCGGACCGGCCGTCCGCGGGCCGGCTCGCCGCGTCCGCCGCGCTGCTCGCGCTGGCCGTGGCGGGCGGCGTATTCGGCGCGCCGCGGATGCGCGACCGCGTCGAACTGCGGGTCAACGTCGGCCGCGCCGACTACATGAAGGACTGGAAGGCGCGCCGGTTCATCGCCAGCGGGTGGAGTTCGCTGTCGCGGGTGGACATCGTACCGATGACCGCCGAGCGGCTGCGGGTCCACATCGCGGGCGGCGCGAACGTGTCGTCCATCCGCCGCTTCGACGGCGACTACGACGCCCTCCGCGCGCGCCGGCCGAAGGTCCTCGCCGACAGCGCGAAGTACGTGCAGCACCTCGCCCTGCCCCACCTCTCGAAGACGAACCACACCGTCTGCATGATCGGCACCTCCGGCGGCGAGGACTCGCTGACGGCGCTGAGCCTGGGCGCGCGGCATGTGACGGGCATCGAGATGGACCCGACGATCGCGCGGTTCGTGACCGAGAAGTTCACCAAGTTCGCCGGCGGTCTCTTCAACGACCCCCGCCACGCCGTGATGGTCGTCGACGAGGGCCGCAGTTTCCTCCGGCGTTCGCCGGAGCGGTTCGACGTCATCCAGCAGGTCAACAACTTCACGCCGATCGCCTTCCAGAACGGGGCCCTGAACCTCAGCGAAACCTACCTGCTGACGGTCGAGTCGTTCCGCGAGTTCCACGACCACCTGACCGACGACGGGATCCTGGCCATCACGCGGTACGGGGCGATCCGGCTTCTCTCCAACGCCGTCGAGATGTTCCGGCGCATGGGGCTGAAGCCCGAGGAGTACGGCCGGCACCTGTTCGTCGGCGAGGGCGGACGCCCGGTCGAATACACGTTCATGATGAAGCGAAGTCCCTTCACGCCGGAGGAGGTGGACGGGCTCTTCGCCTTCTACGCGGCCTCGGGCGCCCGCAAGGTGCTGTACGCGCCCTACCGGACCAACGATCTCCCGGCCCGGGCGGACAACCTCTACCTCCAGATCGCCACGGCCGCGGATCCCGCGCCGCTCTACCGCATGGGGTGCTTCGATTTCCGGCCGACGACGGACGACCGGCCGTTCTTCAACCGCATGAAGGTCCTCGGCGTGCAGGACCGGCACCGCGAGCGGCTGCCGCTCCTTCCGGCGGAGATCCGCGAGATCGAGCGCCCCGGCCGGCTCGACAAGCGCGTGCCCCAGGGCGACCTGCCGCCGCTGATCGTGCTCGCCGAGGGGATCCTGCTGGCCGGCGTGTTCTTCGGCCTGCCGCTCGCATCGCGGCGCGACCTGCGCGACGCGATCCGCGGCGCCCGCCGTGTGCTGGGCTACTTCGCGTGTCTCGGCCTCGGCTTCATCTTCGTCGAGATCTGCCTGATCCAGCGGCTCGTGCTCTTCCTCGGCAGCCCCGTCTACAGCATCGCCGCCGTGCTCGGGAGCCTGCTGATCTTCGCCGGCCTCGGGGCGCTGGTCTCGGGCCGCCTCGCGCCGACGCAGGCGGTGCTCCAGCGGCTGCTGCCGGCGGCGGGCGCTGCCATCCTGCTCCTGCACGTGGCCCTGCCGCCGCTGACCCACGCGTTCCTCGGCCACTCCCTGGTCGTCCGGTTCGCCGTCGCCTTCGCCATCACGGGGCTGGCCGGCTTCGTGCTGGGGATGCCGATGCCCCTGGGCATCCGCCACCTGAAGGACCGGGGTCTCCCGGTCATCCCGTGGGCTTGGGCGATCAACGGCTACTTCACGGTCATCGGGACGGCCCTGACCGTCCTCCTCGCGGCGGGCGCGGGATTCTCCGTCGTATTCATCACGGCGGCGTTGATCTACGCGGTCGCGCCGTGGTTCCTGCGCCGCACGGGTTGAACCGGCGCCCTGCATTGGCTATCCTCACCCCTTCGGTGCCCATGGAAAACCCGTCCGTCATCCTGGTGGGCGTCTGCGGCGGCATTGCCGCCTTCAAGGCGGCCGAGGTCGTCAGTGCGCTCGCGCGCGCGGGCCACGAGGTCCACGTGGCCATGACCCCCGCGGCCCGCGAGTTCGTCACCGCGACGACCTTCGCGTCGCTGTCCCGCAACCGGGTGCTGGCCCGGATGTTCCCCGACGCGGAGGCGACCGGGGGCGACGACCTGTTCCCCCACCTGTTCCCGGCCTCGCGGGCCCGGGCGTTCGTGCTGTGTCCCGCAACGGCCGACGCGATGGCGCGGATCGCCGCGGGGCGGGCGGACGACGTGGTCGCCGCCTCCGTGCTGGCCCTGCCGCCGACGTGCCGGCGCCTCTTCGCCCCGGCGATGAACTCGGCCATGTGGGGAAACCCGGCCGTGCAGGACAACGTCCGCCGCCTCGAATCCGCCGGCTGGATCCGCGTCGGCCCCGGGACGGGCGCCCTGGCGTGCGGCACGTCGGGCGAAGGGCGGATGGCGGAGCCCGCGGAGATCCTCGCGCGGCTGGAGACCGCCCTCGCACCCTCCGGCCCGCTCTGCGGGCGGCGCGTGCTGATCCTCTCGGGGCCGACCCGCGAGCCGATCGACCCGGTCCGGTTCATCAGCAACGCCAGTTCCGGCCGCATGGGTCGCGCGCTGGCCGTCGAGGCCGCGGCGCGGGGCGCCACGGTGGAGTTCGTGACCGGACCGGTGGCGGAGGCGCAGATTCCCGCCGGCGAGGGCATCGCCGTGCGCCGCGTGACGACGGCCCGCGAGATGCTGGCCGCCGCCCGGAGCCCCGCCCGGCGCGCGGCGGTCGTGATCCTCGCCGCCGCGGTGGCCGATGTCGCCCCCGCCCGGCCCCGCCGCGCCAAGGCCTCCAAGGCGGCCCTCGGCCGGACGCTGCCGCTCGCGCCGACGCCGGACATCGCCGCGACGCTCGCCGCGGCGCGGCGGCCCGGACAGGTCTTCATCGGGTTCGCGCTCGAGTCGGCCGGCGGACGCCGCCGCGCGGAGCGCAAGCTGGCAGCCAAGGGACTCGACGCGATCGTCCTCAACGGTCCCGACAGCCCGGGCGCGCCGGCGGCTGCGTTCGCGTGGCTCGATCGGGCGCGCGGCTCCCGCTGGTCGGCCTGGGGCCGCCTGGGCAAGGATGCATGCGCCCGTCGGATCCTCGATTCGGCCGCGAGCCTCCTGGCTTCGCGACCCGCCCCCTCCCGTGAAAGGAACCCCTGATATGCACCACCACCTCCCCTCGACCCAGCGCGCCGTGCAGCTCGTCGCCCCCGACGAGCTCGTGCTCAACCCCGAGAAGCCGATGTTCAAGCCCGGGCCCCACCAGTTCCTGTGCGAGGTGGTCGTGGTCGGCCTCTGCTTCTCGGACCTCAAGCTGCTGAAGCAGTTCTCGTCGCACGTGCGGAAGTCCGAGATCGTCGGCGGGATCGAGCCCTCCGTGCTCGAGGAGTTCCCCGGCTATGTCCCCGGCGAGAAGCCGGCGGTGCCGGGTCACGAGCCCGTCGTCCGCATCGTGGCGGTGGGCCCGGGCGTCCGCCGGTTCAAGCCGGGCGAACGGTATTTCATCCAGGCCGACTGGCGGTGGCTCCGGACCGCCGCGTCCAACGGCGCGTTCGGTTACAATTTCGAGGGCGCCCTGCAGGAGTACGTCCTGCTCGACGAGCGGATCGTCGTGTCACCCGAGGGCGAGACGATGCTGCTGCCGGCGCCCGGCGGCGAGCGGTCGGCCGCCGCCTACGGGCTGGTCGAGCCCTGGGCCTGCGTCGAGAATTCCTACCGCGTGGCCGAGCGCCGCCACCTCACGGACGGCGGCCGGCTGCTGGTCGTCGCCGACTCGACGCCGGACATCGAGAAGCTGCGGCGGATGCTCGACTCCGGCCCCCGCCCCGCCCGCATGACCTGGGTCTCCTCGCGCCTGTCGGTGCCCGCGCACTGGCCCGTCCCCGCGGAGCGCGCGAACACGCTGGCGGAGACGCAGGGCGACCCCTACGACGACGTGATCTACTACGGCCACGACGCGGACATGGTCGAGCGGCTCTTCCCCCGCATCGCGAACCGCGGCCTGCTGCTGCTGGTGCTCGGCGGCTCGAAGTTCGGGAAGCCGGTCAACACCGCGCTCGGCGCGGTCCACTACCGCGGCGTGCGGATCGCGGGGACCCGCACGCACGATCCGTCCGAGGCGCTCCGCTCCATCCCCGAGACCGGCGAACTCCGGCCCAACGACACGGTGCACGTCGTCGGCGCCGGCGGGCCGATGGGCGTCATGCACGTCGTGCGCGACATCTGCCAGGGGGTCGTCGGCCTGACGGTGATCGCCGCCGACCTCAGCAACGCCCGGCTCGCGGCGCTGGACCACCTCGCCCGGCCCAAGGCCCGGCAGCACGGCGTCAAGTACGAGTCCTACAACTCGACCAAGGGCACGCGGCCGGGTCCGTTCGACTACTCGGTCGTGATGGCGCCCGTGCCCGCCCTGGTCGCCGCGGCGGTCTCGGCGTCGGCCCCGCGCGGCCTCATCAACCTCTTCGCCGGCATCCCGGTGGACAAGTCGGGGCCGATCGACCTGGACGCCTACGTCGAGCGCCAGCTCTACCTCATCGGCACCAGCGGGTCGGTGATGGACGACATGCGGGCGGTGCTCTCCAAGGTCGAGGCGGGCACGCTCGACACGAACGTGTCCGTCGCGGCCGTCAGCGGCCTCGACGGCGCGGTCGACGGCATCCGCGCGGTGGAGGCGCAGTCGGTCGCCGGGAAAATCATGGTCTATCCCGCGTGCAAGGGGCTTCCGCTGACGCGGCTGGAGGACCTGGCGCGCTCGCTGCCGGAGGTCGCCGCGAAGCTGTCCGACGGGGTCTGGACCAAGGCGGCCGAGGACGCCCTCCTGGGCGGGTTCGGGGCGAAGGCGTGAGGGGGATGGCGATGACAGCACAGTTGAAGGACATGACGGCGGTGGTCACCGGCGGCGCGCAGGGCCTGGGCGAGGCGCTCTGCCTGCGCCTGGCGCGGGAGGGCTGCGACCTCATCCTCGCCGACATCCAGGGTCCCGCCGCCGAGGCGGCCGCCGCGCGCATCGCCACCGCCACCGGGCGGCGCGTGCTGTCCATGGCGGTGGACGTCACGAACGAGGACCACGTCCGCGGGCTCTTCGACCGGGCGGTCGCGGAGTTCGGCCGCGTCGACGTCGCGGTCGCCAACGCGGCCATCCTCATCGCCGAGCCGATCGCCGAGGCCGACGCCCGGAAGTGGCGGGCCGTGATCGACGTCAACCTCTTCGGAAACTTCCTGACCTTCAAGCACGCCTGCCGCGTCATGAAGCCGCGCCGCAGCGGGTCGATCGTGCAGATCAACTCGAAGTCCGGCAAGAAGGGCAGCGCGGCCAACTCGGCCTACGCGGCGAGCAAGTTCGGCGGCATCGGTCTCGTGCAGAGCGTGGCGCTCGAGATGGCGCCCCACGGCATCCGCTGCAACGCGGTCTGCCCGGGGAACCTCCTGGATTCGCCGCTGTGGACCGACCCGGACCGGGGCCTCTTCGTGCAGTACCTCCGGGCGGGCAAGGTGCCGGGGGCGGCATCGGTGGACGACGTCCGCGCGGCCTATGTCGCCCAGGTGCCCATGCGCCGCGGCTGCGCCTACGAGGACGTCGGCAACGCCGTGGTCTTCCTGGCCTCCGCGCAGTCCTCCTACATGACCGGCCAGGCGATCAACGTCACCGGCGGCCAGGAGATGCGCTGAGGTCATGGCGGACCTGCTGCCAGACTATTTCACGTTCACCTATCCCCGCCGTTCCTCCGACTTCTGCCTGCGCGCGGCGCGGGGGCCCGTGTCCATCTTCGGCGTGGCGGACATGATCGGACATCCGCGCGGGCTCCGCTGGCGGAACTACATGCACGTGATGAACCGCCAGCTGTCCCATACGCTCCGCTCGGCGCACCCCGCGGACGTGGTCGCGCTGACGGAGTTCCTCCGCGAGCAGCTGCTCTGGCACAGCCGCCAGATCCACAGCTTCCGGGTGTCGCACGACCGCGCGGCCTTCGGCTTCTGCCTGGCGATGGCCGCCCTGCACGGGACCGCCTGCCGCGTCGCCTGGCTGGGCGACTGCCGGGCCTATCTCGTCCGGCGCGGCGGCCTCGACGCCGCCAGCGGCGACCGGGAGTTCGACGTCACGTGCCTGACGCGCGACCACAACGCCCTCGGAGAAGCCGTCGGGAACGGCGAGGGGTTCACGCTGTTCCAGAACGAGATGATCGAGAAGAGCAAACGCCTGGGCGCGTTCCTCGGCCTGGACAACGACGACCTCGTCGCCCGGATCCTCCGCGAGGCCGTCGCCCCCGTCGATCTCACCTCCGAGGACTGCCTCTTCCTGATGACGGACGGCATCTACATGCCCCACCTGCGCGCGCAGATGGACTCCGCCAACTTCCACCTGTCGACGGCCACCTACTACCTCGAGGACTGGTTCCGGAACCTGCTCGTCGCGGCGGACCGGCGGATCCCCGCCGGGGAGCCCAACTACTGGCCCGAGATCGGCACCATCCTCGTCGAGGAAACCCTGCGGTACGCGGCGAAACGACGCCAGTACCTCGACGACATGGCCGTCACCGGCGTCTACCTGGCTCCGCAGGAATGATGTCCCGCCCCGGCGCATACGAACGAACAAGGTGCATCCCATGAGCGAGCCCGACCCGCAGCCCCCGGCGTCCGAAGGATCGACGATCCGCGTCAACGGCGAGGCGGTCCCCGCCGAACTGATCCGCCGCGAGGAGGACCTCCTCCGACGACGGTACGCCGAGTCCGTGCCCGAGGCCGAACTCGACGCCATGCGGGAGCAGATCGCGGACGATGCGCGCCAGAATGCGATCGAGCGGATGCTGCTGCTCCAGACCGCGCGGTCGGTCGTCGGCCCCATCGCCCCGTCCCTCGTCGAGGCCCGGCTCGTCCAGCTGAAGCGCCAGTACGGCGGCACCGACGCGTTCCCCGAGTCCATGGGCGTCTCCCCCGCCGACGAGGCCCGCATCCGGGAGGGCATCGAGGACGACCTCCGGCTGGACCGGTACTTCGAGGAACTCTGCCGCGACGTGCCCCGTCCCACGATCGAGGAATGCCGGGCCGACTACGAGGCCAACCGCGACCGCTTCCGCACGCCGGAGACCGTCTGGGCCAAGCACATCGTCCGACGGCCCACGCCCGAGGAACCCGCCGCGCAGGTCTACGCGGCCCTGCTGAACCTGCGCGAGCGGATCGCCCGCGGCGAGGACATCTCCACCCTCGCGCGCGAGCATTCCGACTGTCACGACGACGGCGACCTCGGGACCTTCGCGCGGGGACAGATGGTCGAGTCGTTCGACCGCGTCGTCTTCGAACTCCCCGCCGGCGCCGTCAGCGACGTCTTCCCCACCGAGTTCGGTTACCACATCGTCAAGGTCCTCGAACGCCGCCCCGAGGGCGTCCGTCCGTTCACGGAGACGCGCCGCGAGATCGAGGACCGGCTCTGGACGGACCGCAAGAACGCCCGCATCGGCGAGATCGTCGACGGCCTGCGCACCGGCGCCCGCATCGAAACACAATAATCCGCGCCCCCCCCCGTTTGTTATCCCAAGTGGCCGCAACAGACGGCCCCCCCCGGTGGCGCCGGGGGACCGGCGCGGGCGACGGTCGCCCGCGCGTCCGAAGGGCGCCGCCCGGGGGCAGACAGGAGAACCGAAGATGAAGCGTTGGATCGTGTGGATGGTCGTGGCCGCGTTCGTGACCTCGTTCACCGTCTTCGCCCAGGCCGCCGAGAAGAAGGAAGGCGCGAAGAAGGGCGCGGGGGGCCAGGCCGGCATGTTCAAGAAGATGGACGGCGACAGCGACGGCAAGATCTCGTGCGAGGAATTCGTCAAGGCCAAGAACTGCGCCGACGATGCGGCCAAGCAGAAGGCCGAGGCGATGTTCAAGAAGATGGATGCCAACAGCGACGGATCGCTGACGGCGGAGGAGATGCAGGAGTGGGCGAAGACC
>CAYODK010000056.1:0-28368 GCA_964402695.1 uncultured Verrucomicrobiota bacterium | reverse complement strand
ACGGGACCGGCATCGGCGGCGGCGTGCTGCAGATCACCAACGAGACCGCGCTTGGCGCCGCGGGCGGGCCGCTGGCGCTGTCCGGCGGCGGCACGCTGCGGACGACCGCCTCGATGCTCCTCGCCGACCGCAACGTCACGCTCGGCGTCGGCGGCGGCGTGTTCGACACGGATGCCGGCACCTCGCTGGGGATCACGAACAACGTGATCGGCCCGGCGGTCCTCCAGAAGAGCGGGACCGGCGCCCTGGCGCTGGGCGGCGTCACCGACACCAGCAACCTGTGGGTCAACGCCGGGAGCCTGCTGAACACCGGGGCGATGACGGTCATCGGCGGCGGCGCCGGGTCCGGGGACGGCCTGCGCATCCATAACTCCGCGATCTTCACCAACAGCGGGTCCGTCAACATGCCGTCGGGCAAGCTCCAGCTCTACACCAACGGCCGCCTGGTCAACCAAGGGCCGATCACGAACGGGTATGCCTTCGTCATGAGCGAGGCCGGCACGACCGGGCACACGGTCGTCGACAACCAGGCCGGCGGCTCGCTCGTCATGCCGGGCGGCACCATGTACATCGGCCTGTACTACGCGGGCACCTTCAACAACGACGGCGGCGACGTGCTCCAGAACGGCAACGTCGCGATCGGCCCGCCGACGTGGGGGCCCGCTCCCGGAACCAACACGATCGGCACGCTGAACGTCAGCGGCGGCCTCTTCAACTTCACCGGCGGCGGCACCTTCCAGATCGGCGGCAATGTAGGCCATCCCCCGGGGACGGGCGTGGTGAACCTGGCCGGCGGCGTGCTCGCGCTCAACAAGGGCATCACGAAGGGGACCAACCCGGACGTGTACGGGTTCGTGAACTTCAATGGCGGCACCCTGTCGGGCACGGTCAACAACGTGACCCTTCTCGGCACGGGGCTCAACGCCGTCACCGTGCAGGCCGGCGGCGGGACCGTCGCCCTGGCGGCGGGCATCACGAACACGATCTCGGCGTCCCTGCAGAACGGCGGAGGGGGCGGCGGAATCACGAAGGCGGGCGAGGGCGTGCTGCGGCTGACCGGCGCCGCCTCCCACACCGGGACGACGCGCGTGATGGGCGGCGTGCTCGACCTCGTCGGAACGGCATCGCTGGACAACAGCGCGACCCTCCAGATCGACGCGGGCGCGACGCTGATGGCCTCCAACCTGGCCGCGACGCTGCACCTGAAGTCCGGCCAGACGCTGAAGGGCAACGGCACCTTCGTCGGGGGCCTGATCACCGACAACGGCTCGGCCATCGAGCCCGGCGCCAGCGCCGGGACCCTGACGGTCACGGGCGACTGGACGATGAACTCCGGCTCGACTTTCACCGTCGAGTTGAACGGCACGACGCCCGGCACGCAGTATGACCAGCTCGTCTTCGCCGGCGGGTCGCTCACGCTGTCGAATCCCGACCTCGACGTCGTCCTCGGCTTCGCGCCGGTCTTCAGCGACGTGTTCACGATCGTCTCCGGGCTCTCCGGGTTCGATCCGGGTGTCGACGGCATCTTCAGCGGGAAGGCGGACGGCTCGACGTTCACGGTCGGCTCGACCGAGTTCCAGATCGACTACAACCCGACCGACATCACGCTGACCGTTGTGCCGGAACCCGGCACGGCCGGCCTGGCCGGGATCGCCCTGGTCGCCGGCTGGCTGCTCCGGCGCCGGCGCCGCTGAGCGCCGTCCCGGTGGCTCCGGTTCGCCGCGCGGCGTCGACCCGCGTTGTCTGGCTTGGCCGATGGTCCCCGGGGGCTCCCGACGCGGTTGCGAACCGCAGGGGCCGTGGTTTACTGTCCCGTCAGCCGACCGGAGGAACGTCCATGAGCGAACAGCCGCCGACCGCCGCATCGCAACCCGCGCGCCGCAGCCCGCCGCCGTGGATCCTCCTCTCCATCTCCATCGCCGCCGCGTGCGGCGTCGCAGCCCTGGCCTGGGGCGCGCGGACGGGCGGGGACGAGGTGCGCGTCGCCGTGCTGACGCCCGCCGAGGTCGCCGCGCTCGATCTCAACCTGGGGGCCGTCACCGACGCCGCGCGCCAGCCGGGCGTGCGCCCGCAGGTGGGCCGCCGCTACCGCGTCCACCTCGCCTCCGAGGCCCGCGAGGGCGCGGACGCCATCGCGCGCATCGGCGGGATGATCACGTTCGTCTCCGGAGGCCGCGCGGGCGAGACGCGCGTGGTCGAGGTCACCGCGGTGAAGAAGACGACCGCCGAGGCGGTGGCCGTTGGCGACGCCGGGAAGGCGGCCGAGCCGGCCGCGGCCCCCGCCGCGCCCGCGACCGTGGTCCATACCGGCGTCGTCGAGGGCGTCGGGTCGCGCGGCGACGGCCGGCTGAAGGTCGACGATGTCATCATCTACGTCCCCGGCGCCGGGAAAGGCGACCGCATCGTGTTCGAGATCGTCCGGAAGGGCGACCGGTTCGGCACCGGCCGGCTGGTCGAGAAGCTGGCCGCCGAGACGGCGCTGGCCGCGCCGTCCGCCCCGGCGGAGACCAACGCCCCGGCCGCGACCGCCTCCAACGCCGCGCCGGCCGCGGCCGCCGGTGCGGGCGGACTGCCGAAGGAAGGCGAGGAGCGCACGGTGACGATCACGGAGAAGGCGCGCCGGAATCCGGACACGGACGGCGTCGTCCGGCTCGGCGGCATGGTCGTCATCGTGCCGGGCACCCAGCCCGGCCAGACGGTCAGGATCCGCATCGCGTCGGTGCGCGAGCGGATCGCGTTCGGCGAGGTCGTGCCGGAGACGCCCGCGGCTCCCGCCCCGCAGTGAGCGCATGGCGCGCGTTCTTTCAGACGAGTCCTCCCTGACCGGACGCCGCGGAAGGTTGCGGCGCGAGGCGGGCGTCCTCCGCCGCCTCGTCCCGATCGAGGCGGGCGCGGCGGCCCTGCTGCTGGCGGTCGGCGCGTTCACCCGCGGCGCCGGCTGGCTCGCGGGAGCCGTCATCCTGCTCTTCCTCGCGGCGGCCCACGGCGCGGCGGTCCGTCAGGACGGCCGCGAGTCGAAGGCGATCAAGGCCGGCCTGCGCGGCGAGTCGAAGGTCGCGCGGGAACTGGCGCGGGGGCTCGATAACGACCACTACGTGTTCAACGACCTGTCGTTGCGAAGCGGCTTCCGCCGGGCCCAGATCGACCACGTCGTCGTCGGCCCCGGCGGCGTCTTCGTGATCGAAACGAAGAACTGGGGCGGCCGAATCACCGGCGGGCCGCGCGACGCGGCATGGACCCAGCATGGCGACGGAACCCGGCCCCCGCGGCGTCACGAGAACCCCGTCCTGCAGAACGAGAGGCACGTCCGGGTGCTCGACGCCTGCCTGCGGTCCGGGGGGCTGGCCGGCGTCCCCGTCGTCTCCGTCCTCGTGTTCGCCACGCGCGGCGCACGGATCGAGGCCGATGCCGGGGGCGCGGCGCTCCTGTCGCCCGACGGACTCCCGGGCTTCATTGCCGCCCATGCCTCCCCGCCGCGCCTCGACGGGCCGGCCGTCGACGCGATCGTGGACCGGCTGCAGAGGGTCGCATGAACCTGCGCCCTTCGATGCCCGGCGTGGTTGCGGCGGTCAACGGCGCGGGATTCGTCGGCTATCTCTTCTGGATCGCCGGACGCGGCCGGCGCATCTTCTTCGACCCGCAGGGCATCATCTACCTGCTGCCCTGTGTCGCCTTCCTCTTCGTCTTCGCCTGCCTCGCCAGCCGCAAGGCCCAAGCGCCGTCGGCGGACGGCGAACATCGAACACCGAACACCCAACACCGAACACCGGACTCAGAACAGAAGGCGCCGGATCCGGATGCGCCGGGCAGCGGCTCCCTGCCCGGGTCCAATCGCCGTCCCTCCGAACTTGAAACTTGAAACTTGGAACTTGAAACTCCTCCTTCCTGACACCTGAAACCTGACACCCGACTCCTTCTCCATGGAACGCGGCGCCAAACAACTGGTCCTGATCGTCCTCGGGGCGATGCTCTTCGGCCTCGTCGTCATCGCGCTTCGGCCGGAGTACCGCGCCGCCGCCGCCGCCATGTGGAAGGGGCGGATGCAGGACTCGCCGGTCTGGATGTCGAACAGGGACTATTACCCGGGCATCCCGTGGAAGCCGGAGGCCGGCCATGAGGATTGAGCCGGGCATCATCCTCTTCTGCTACGCCTACATTGTCGGGATCGGCGTCTCGATGGCCGCCCCCGCGGATCCCGGCGCCCTGCCCGTGCTGTCGATCCTCACGGCCGCCGCCCTCGCCGCGGCCGCCGCCGCGGGCTGGAAGGCCGTCCGCGACGTCCGCCTGGAACGGGGCGGCCCGGGCGCGCCGCCTTCCGGCCGGTGGCTCGGCGTCGCGCTCGCCGTCTCCGGCCTGGCGCTCGGCTACACGCGGCAGCTCGCGGCCAACACCGAGCCGGACATGCGGCTGGGGACCGTCGTGCTCTCCGCGGGGGGCGCGCGCTACGATGCGGCCGCCGAGCTGCCGGACACCGGCCGCATCCGGCTCGCCCGGCAGGGGGCGCTCTCCGGCGACGTCGCCCTGCAGGTCCTCGGTGAACTCGAGGCCCGCGTCCCGGTCCGCGGCACCAACGGGCTGCCGACCCTCGATGCGCAGGGGCGGTGGCGGTTCGCCATCGCACAGCTCGCCGTCACCAGCGACGTGGTCACCATCCGAGCCGCCGATCCCGAGGCGACGCAGGTGCCCGTGCCGCAGCCGTTCACGCGGATCGTCTCCATCCGGCGCGTGTCCGGCCCCGGCGCGGGCGAGATCGCCGTCCACCGCGTCTCCAATCACGCCGCCACGTTTGCGAGATCCGGGGCGCGGCTGGCCCCCGTCCGCGTGCTCGGCTACATCAGCGCCGATCCGCTCGTCTACGACTTCAAGACGGTGCTGCCCGTCACGCCCCAGTTCATCCAGTCGCCGGCCGGCGGGCCGTTCCTCCGTGTCGAGGGCGGCGACATCCAGGTCACCGTCCGCCCCGACTGCCCCGGCTACGCGGGCTTCGCCGACACCCGCGCCTACGGCCGCGCGATCGAGGCGGAGGGCGTCCTTTCGACCGCCCGCGGCGCCTCCAACCCCGGCGGGTTCGATGCGCGCCGCTATCTCCGGAACACCGGCGTCCACGGGCTGCTCTCGGCCGACTCGCGCGGGCGCCCCGTCGCGCCGGTCCGGTTCGTCGACCCCGCGGACGGGGCGCCGCCTCCGCATCGCAACGCGCTCGTCTCGTTCTCGCTCGGCCTTCGCGACCGCATCACGCGCGTGATCAAGGCGACCATCCTCCATCCCGAGTCCGCCTTCGTCGGCGGCGTGACGCTGGGGCTCCGCTACGGGCTCCAGAACACGGAGTGCATCTACAGCCCGGCCCACCGGGCCGACGGGTCCCCGCCGACGAAGGAGAACCCGGGGTGCGACGAGCTCATCGCCAACGAGTTCAAGGCGGCCGGCGTCAACCACGTGCTCGCCGTCTCGGGCCTTCACGTGACCATCATCACCGTGATGTTCGTCGGCATCTTCGCCATCCTCCGCGTGCCTCGCCAGTACTACGTCCCGGTCATCCTCCTGGCCCTCGTCGTCTTCGCGATCATCACCGGCGCGCGCCCGTCGACGCTGCGCGCCGTGATCATGAACAGCCTGACCCTGATGACCTGGGCCTACATCGGCCGCGGTCTGCGGTCGTCCGTCCTCCTCGGCGTCCCCGTCGCCGCCTTCCTGATCCTCGTCCACAACCCGCTGGTCGTCGTCGACCCCTCGTTCACGCTCTCGTTCGGCGCGATCCTCTCCCTCGGCCTGCTGACGACGCCGGCGCTCGACCTCATCCAGCCCCTTCGCGGCAACCGCTTCGCGGTCTTCGTCCTGCTCTGCGCCGGGTTCACCGCCGCGGGGATCCTCCACTGGCCGCTGGTGACGACGCCGCAGTTCCTCGTCCCCACCGCGGTGCTGTTCGCCGGCCTCTTTGTCCTGGCGCGCCGGCTCGACGCTCGCGGATGCGGGGTTCCCGAATCGTTCCGCTTCGAGGGGATCCCGCAGGGGTTCGGAGCCTTCATCGGATCCCAGTTCGCGATCCAGCTCGGGATGATGATCCCGCTCTCGACGTTCTACTTCAGCCGCTGGCCCTTTGCCGGCGCCTACGCGAACCTCGTCGCGATCCCGCTGATCGGCATCAACGTCCAGCTCGGCGCGATCGGCGGCCTGCTCGGGCTGATCCCCGGCGTCGGCCCCTGGATTGCGCTCGTGCTCGGCGCGGCGAACTGGTTCTTCTCGTGGATCTTCATCTGGATCGGCCACGCGGGGGCGACATGGTTCCCGTATCCGTTCGCGCGCCGCCCCGGCCTCGCATTCCTCGCGGCCTACTACGTCCTCTGCGCCGCCTGGATCTGGTGGCGCCCGCTGCTCGATCGCGCCCGGAGGCTCGCCGACCGCCGCCGCGTCCCGCGCCGCGCGCTGGGATGGGCCTTCGGTGCCGCCGGTGTCATCCTCGCCGCCGTGATCGTGGCCGACCTGCTCCCCGAACGGCCCGCCGGCGCGCGCGTGACCTTCCTCTCCGCCGGCTACGGGGGCGCGACGCTGGTCGAGAGCCCGGGCGGGAAACGCATCCTCGTCGACGCCGGGTTCGTCGAGTACGTCCGCGGCCGGCGCAACGAGGCGACGCGGACCGTCATCCCGTACCTCTGCCATCGCAGGATCCGGAAGCTCGACGCGATGATCCTTCTGTCCGCCCGGCCCGAGCGTGCGGGGGGGGCGGGGGACGTCCTCGAGCACGTGTGGGTCGGAGAGGTCGTCACGCCGCCGGTGCTGGAAGGTCTCGCGACGGACACGTCGCACGACGCCCTGGCGGCGAGGCTCGGCATCAAGGCCGGCCAGGCCCTCGCGAACCGCGCCCACGAGACCCTGGCCGGCGATCCGCTCCACCCGCGCCGGCCGGCCCTCGCGCGCGCGCTGGCGCGGCGCGGCCCGACGTGGGCGAACCGGTGGGCGGGGTGGACAACGTCGACGCGGACCGCCGCCGCGGGCGACGTGCTGTTCCGTGAAGCCGGCCCCGGCGGCGAGTTCCGGATCGAGGTGCTCGGCCCCGCGCCCGGCGACACCGCGGCCGCGGACCTCGACAACGGCTCGCTCGTGCTGCGCGTCGTCCATGGCGACGCCGCGATCCTGCTGACCGGCGACCTCCGCCCCGAGGGCGTCGCCGCCCTCGCCGCGCGCAACGCTCCGGAGACGCTGCGCGCACAGATCGTCACCCTGCCGCACCACGGCGCAGCCTCGCCCGCCGCCGGAGCCGACAAGGCCGCCGTCGAGGCGTCCCTCGCACGGGACCTCGCCTCGCTGCTCGACACGGCCGCCCCGGAGATCGTTCTGGCGGAATATGGCCGCCCCTCCGGCGTCCCCGGCGCCCTCTCCAGCGAGCGGGAGTCCGTCCACGAACTGACGCGCCGTTTCGTCACCACGCGCCTCGGCCCGGATGCGTGGCGGTCCACCGACCGCGACGGCGCCGTCACCGCGGAATCCGACGGCACGCGCTGGACCCTCTCCACGCAGGCCGAAGCCAACCGCGCCCAGGGCGGCGAGGACGACGCCGTCGCCGACATCGCCGTGGGGTTCTAAGGGCGAGTGTTGAGTGGCAGGTGTCGTGTGCCGGCCCGGAGGATGGCAGGCGAATGGGGACGCCGGACACTGAGGGCCGCCGATGACGTCGGTTGGTCCGAGGTAGCCGCAGGGCTACGACCTGCGGCGATGCGGCTTCCGCGACCGTCCTCGCGCGCCACGTCGTAGCCGCGGCGCCACCACGAAGGACTGGATTGAATGGCGTGATCTTCCAAACCTCGGAGCCGCCGGACCTCGTAAACTCCAGACCTTGGAACCTGCGAACCTCCATCCAACTTTCATCGAGAAACCTCTTGAACCTGCCCCTCGGCAGGCTCAGCATCGTTCGCTGGATGAACCGACGGAGGATCGGGAACCACAACCAGGGCGACAATGACCTTTGAGGAGCGACGGGTCGCAGCACCTGCGTTGACGGCAACAAGGAGTTCTGCCATGACAAGAATGCTGACACGGTCCTGCACAGTTGTGGTGCTTGCGCTTCTCTCCTTGAATCGCCGTGCGGGGGGGGGACTCCATCCACTTCACAGGCCCCGTTGACGGCACGGACCGAATTGTCATAACTCAGGACCGGGCCACATGGGAGCACATCAGCCGGCGGTATCCATCGGACTCGGTGTTCATCAACACCGTCCCGTGGAGGCCTGACGAGACGGATACCCTCTGGAACAGCGGTGCAACGCTCTTCCTGACCAACGCCGTCAACTTCCTGGCGGCGGAACTCGAGGTGGTTCGCGGCCGGGACACCGTGGTCTTGGAGCCACGATCGAACGCCGTCATCCTCACCATGGCCCACACGCCCAACGGCGAGGAAGAGTACGAGTTCCATGTCAGGTTCCCGGCCATACCGGAACTGCGCGTCAGGGCGGAGATCGACGGGAGCGACCAGCTCCACGTATCGCGCTACGGTGCTTGGTGGTTCCACAAGGAGTGGGGATGGCCCACCAATGTCACCCTGAACGGCATGGCCTGGGTTCCCAAGACGAACAACTACCTGGCCAATGAGGGATCAACGGCATTCATGAGTTCTGACGTCGATTTCTGTCGTGCCGTGGTGGTCACCAACGTGGGGAGAGACCTGTGCATCGTCGCGACCAGCGAGGACGGGCTGATCATCCACTTCGCCGACAACCCGAACGGCCGCTCCCCATACGAGGTCCTCGTCCAGTTCCCCCCGGGGACAACGAATGTTCTCAGCCGGCCCACCGTCAGCTCCACAAACGCCATCGCCCTCGCGGGGGCGGCAGCCATCACGTTCGACACGACGGCAGGCCAATTGTACGAACTGCAATACACGCACGACCTTGTCTCAAGCAACTGGGTTTCGGCAGGAGCCTTCCTTCAAGGTGACGGGAACGTGATGTCCTTCTACGATCCCGCCGGGCTCTCCACATCCAGGATCTATCGTGTCGTCTCCACGGACAGGATACGCTGACCGCAAGCGACGCGACCAACCCGCGCATTGCGGGCGGAGACGGATGTGTGCCGGGCTGATCTCGACGAGCCAACGGGTTCGTTTCCCGGCGTCAGGCGTCCGGTTCGGGTGGTTCCGCGTGACGCCATTGGTTGAACCGGGCCTGCTGCGCGCCCGCCGGGACGGCGGGCGCATGCGTCAGGGGATTCGACGCAGCGCGGCGACTGGCGGCCGGCGGGAAGCCGTGGCATCGCCGCCAGTGGCGCAGGAGTTCCTCGGTGCCCGGGTGGCGCCACGGCTATGACGTGGCGCGCCGGGGACCGGCGAAAGCGGGCGAGGTCGGTGATGGCCGCGGCGCCGCAGGTCGTAGCCCTGCGGCTGCCCGGACGGGCAATCACGCATGGCCATAGTCCTGCGTGTTCAGCCTTGCACGGCACGGCAAGATGTGACACAATGTGCACATGAAGCGAATCACCATCCGCGACCTGCACATGCGGACCGGACACTGTGTCCGCGAGGCCGCCACGACGGAATACGTGGTGACGGAACGCGGCCGTCCCGTGGCGATGCTCTTGCCGTGGCGCGAATCCGCGCGGACGCGGCCGCTGCCCGACCGGGAGGCGGGGATCGCACGGATGCCACGAATGGACAAGGGATCGGAGATCCTTGTCCGCGAGGAGCGGGACCGGCGATGATGTACTTCGACACCGCGTTCATCGCCAAGTGCTACCTGAACGAGCACGACGCGGCGAACGTGCGCCGGGCGGCGTGCGCGGGAGACGGGCTGGCATGCTGCCGGCTCGGGCGGGTCGAGTTCTGGAGCGTTCTGAACCGGCACCTGCGTGAGGGGCGCCTCTCGGTGAGGGACGCGGGCCGGATCCGCACGCAGCTTCGGGCGGACGAGGCGTCCGGCGTCTGGACGTGGTTTCCCGTGACGGGGCCGTTGCTGGATGCGGCGTGTGCGCGGCTGGAAACGATGCCGCGCAGACAGGCGCTGGGGGCGGCCGATGCGATCCACCTGGCGTGCGCCTGCCTTCATGGATTCACGGAAATCTGCACCAACGATGCGCAGATGCTGCGTGCGGCGCCGCTGTTCGGACTGAAGGGGCGGGATCTCACGATCCCACTTCCGGAATAGGCCCCCCTCGGCTCAGGGCGTGGGCGGGCCGGCGATCACCTTGATCTGCAGCGCGCCGCGGTTGTCGCGGCGCCAGGCGGGATCCGTCTCCTCGTTGATGTCGAACAGCAGGGGGCCGGAGTTGCCCGCGATGAACCCGCGCAGCGTGCCGATGTGCGAGATCTTGTTCGTGCCGATGCGGACGAGCAGCGCGCCGTAGGGGGCGCCGTCGATCTGTTTCGGTCCGTTGCGCGGATTCATGTAGTAGTGGCTGAACTTGAGCTGCGACGGGTCGTAGCCCGCGGGTCCGGTCATCTCGCCCTGCTTGCCGCAGCCCCATTCGCCCTCGACGGACAGGCGGATGCGGTCGCCCCGGTTGACCGTGACGCCCGTGTCGGCCCAGATCCGCTGGGGATCGACCTTGATGGTGCGGCCGGGCATGTCCTTCAGCGGCGACAGCCGGGCGCCGATGGATTTCCCCTCGGCCACCTCGTACTCCTTCGCCTCGAGGTCCTGGTGGCCCTCCAGGGTGATCCTGATCGCGTACTTCCCCGCCGGCAGGTTGAGCGTGCAGGGCGTGCGTGCCTCGCGTCCGCCCTCGAGGTAGGTCTTGCCGTCGACGAAGACCCGGGCGCCGGCGGGCTCGGTCTTGACCGGCACGCTGACGGGCTTGGCCGTCGAGCACTGCAGTTCGAAGCCGGTCGGGGCGGGGATCGTGCGGACGATCTTCGTCCGGAACGTGAGCCGGCCCTCGTTCGCGGGGCCCGGCCACTCGACGATCTCGACGACGTCGCGGTTGTCGAGGCGGCGGAGACGGAAGGCGTAGTCCCCCGGGTCGAGCTTCCGGAGGCCCTCGTAGGACCACTCGGTGGCGCGGCCGACGATGGGGTTGTCCTTCCTCCCGCTCTTCATCCCCGTCCCCGCGAACGCGGCGATCTCGAACACGTCGGGGCCGGTCGACTCGGCCGTCCACCGGCCGACCGTGACCCAGTCGGCGCCGGGGCGGGACTGGGCGAAGAACTCGGGCGGCGGCTCGGGTTTCGCCGGGACGGTCTCGGCCGGCGCCGGGGCCGTGCCGGCCCCGGAGGCGCCCGCGGCGGCGGTTCCAGCGGCGGGCGGCACGGCGGTCAGCCACGCGTCGAAGCGCTGCTTCGCGGCGGCGGGATCGGCGGCGATGTCGACCCCCTCCGTCCGGGCGGCGTCGCGGAAGGCCGCGACGGCCTTCGTCTCCGCCGCGGTGACGGTGGCGGCCGCCTCGCGCGCGGCGGCGTCGATCCGCGACTTGATCCCGGCGAAATCCTCCGCCAGTTCGCGGCGGAGGGGCGCGGGGAACTCGACGGCGCCCTTCTTCTCGAGCGCGTCCCGTCCCGCCTTCAGCGCCTCCAGCGCGGCGTCGGCAACCGCGATGCCCTTGATGTTGCGCGTGCGGCGCCGTTCGGCCAGGTCGTTCTCCCAGCGGGCGGTTTCGGCCTTCAGGATCTCGCCGGCCGCGGCGAGCGAGGCCGACCGTGCCGCCGCGAGGTCGTTCGACAGCGTCGCCCGGAGCTGCAGCATCGCGGGGGTGAAGAGGGCGGTCTCCGCGGCCCGGCCGGTTCCGGCGGTCGAAACGTACAGGGCCGCCGCGAGGACGGCGAGAAGGATGGGGGCCCTCACTTGCCCGGCCCTCCCTTGAAGACCGGCAGGCCGTACTTGTCGCGCGGCGCCGCGCCCGGGGATCCGCCCGCCGCATCCGGCGGCTTCTGCGGGCCGGTGCCGGGCTGGTTCTCCAGCGTCCACACGGCCTCGCCGCCGACCATCGCCTTGATCGTGATCTTGTGGATCGTGACCGGCGCGCTGCCGACGAAGAGCGTGTCGCCGAAGGCCTCCTTCAACTGCTCGACACCGACGGGGACCCAGAAGCTGAGATGCTTGTCCAGGGCCTCGACGAACCGGACGCCGTTCTCCCGGAACGTGAACGTGGCGGGTTCGACGACGCGCTTCCGCTGGCGGCCGGAGGAGTCCGTCTGCACGTATTCCTGGCGGAGCACGCAGTCGAAGACGAGCTGGTCGTAGTTCCTCGTCTCGCCCGGCGAGAAGCGGATCGACACGACCTGCTTGCCCGACACCGGCTTGTCGTCGAGCTTGATCTCGTACTCGTTCACCGGCCCCGCCGCCGCCCCGGCGGCGATCGCCGCCACCATTCCGATCGCCAAGCCACGTCCCATCGTCATGTCCGGTTCTCCCGTCTCGGCGCACAGTATACGCGCCCGCCGCCCTTGGGAAACCCCAAAGCCGGGCATCGACGGGGTTCTGGGATCATCGCTCCCGAACGCGGAGGCCCATGGCGCGCGCGGAGAGGACGAGTTGGGCGTCATGGGTCAGGAGTTCGAACGTCGCATCAACCTTCGCCCGGATCTCCAGGGCGGTCGCCAGGTGCAACGCGTCCAGCGTGCCCACCGTGGTCGGGAAGGCCTGTCCTGCACGGTCGAGGATCGCCTCCGTCACGGGAGCGACATGGGCTGCGGCCAGGAACGTGCCGAGCCCTTCCAGAAGGGCAACGTGCTCGGGGTCCGTCAGCCGCCCCTCCAGCCGGCGCCGTTCGAGCGTCCTCCGCGCCTCCACCTCCAGAAGGGCGCTGCAGTACACCGTTCCCCACGGCCCCCAGGGCGACAGCGCTGCCGGCTCCCGAAGCAGCCGGCGCAGCAGGACCGAGGTGTCCATGAAGGCGTTCATCGCCGCCGCCGGTCCTCCAAGAGGGCCGCGGAGGCGTCGATTGCCGATGCTGTGCGGATCCCGCGCAGACGGTTGATCCCGGCGATGGGCCGCGTGGGGCGGTGCAGGACGAACCCGGGGGCCTCCCGGATGGGCACGATGCGCGCCACGGGATGGCCGTGCGAGGTAACCACGACCTCGTCCCCGCCGGTCACGAGGGCCAGGTAGCTGCTCAGCCGGCTCTTCAGCGAGGCCACGTTCGTCGTCGTCATGGTCATCATATGACTATAATGTGACCTCAACGTCAACCCACCCCGACTCGGAGGCGATCTTCGCGCGTCCGCTTCCGGGTGCCGGGCGTCAGGCACCGCCGCTTCACACTCCCCCGCCCATCGCTCATCATTCAACGTTCCTCACTCCTCCTGAAAGGCTCGCGGAGGGCCGGGCGTTCGGGCACCATGCCCGTCTAAGTCGACACGGAGGGCGGCCATGATGAAGCGGATTCCGGCGGTGGTGGTGGCGGCGGCAGCGTGGATCGGAATCACCGGGGCGCAGGGGGCGGCCACGCGCGCGTCGCGGGACGCCCTCGAGGACGGCTTCCGGACGCCGCCGGATTCCACCAAACCGTGGTGCTACTGGTACTGGATCAGCGACAACATCTCCAAGGACGGCATTACGCGCGACCTCGAGGCGATGCGGCGCGCGGGGATCGGCGAGGCTCTGATCGGGAACATCTACCTCGGCGACACGAAGATCGGCGGCGTCAAGGCGCTGTCGGAGCCATGGTGGGGGATGGTCGAGCACGCGATCCGCGAGGGCGGGCGCGTCGGGGTCGACATCGGACTCTTCAACTGCCCCGGCTGGAGCCAGTCCGGCGGCCCGTGGATCGATGCGACGCAGACGATGCGCCACATCGCGATCTCCGAGACTCGGGTGAAGGGCGGCGCCCCCGTCGCCGTGACGCTGCCGGTGCCGAAACAGCCGTTCCAGGACCTGGCCGTCCTCGCGTTTCCCGCCCCGGCGCGGGACACCGACACGATCGGCACGCGGGACGTGGCGATCCGCTGCGAGCCGGCGCTCGCCGACGCCGCGCGGCTGATCGACGGCCGGCCGGATACCGCGGCGGACTTCCCCGCGGGCGCCGCGGCGAAGACGCCGCTCGTCGTCGATCTCGAGACGAAGGCCCCCTTCATCGCGCGCAGCCTCGTGCTTCATCCCGCGCCGAAGGCATTCGTCGTGCAGTGTGAACTGCAGGTGAAGGACGCGGCGGGCGCGTTCCGGACCGTCCGGCAGGCGACGATCGATCGCCACAATCTCAGCGGGCATGTCGGGTTCCAACCCTCCGGTCCGGTCGCCGTCGGATTCCCCGCGGTGACGTCGACGCACTTCCGACTCGTCTTCACGGGGCTGCGCAACGCCGGCGGCCTCGGCGAGATCAAGCTCTCCGCCGCGCCGCGCGTGGAGCACTACGTCGAGAAGCAGCTCGCCAAGATGTTCCAGGACCCGCTTCCGCCCCCGGACTACTATCTCTGGCCCCGCCCGGCGGATGCCTCGTGCGCCGACGGCGCGGTGGCGCCGGAGGGCGTGCTGAACCTGTCCGACCGGATGGGGCCGGACGGCACGCTCCGCTGGGACCCGCCGCGCGGCGACTGGGTGGTGCTGCGCACCGGCCTGTCGCCCACCGGAGCCCGCAACGCGCCCGCATCGCCCGAGGGGCAGGGCTACGAGGTCGACAAGATGAACCGCGCGTGGACCGAGCACCACTTCCGCGCCTACATCGGCCGCGTGCTCGACCGCATGCCCGCGACGGAACGGCGGGCTTTCAAGCACGTCGTCGCCGACAGCTACGAGATGGGCTCGCAGAACTGGACCGAGGGCCTCGCCGCCGACTTCCGCGCCCGCTATGGCTACGACCCGCTGCCGTGGCTGCCCGCGATGACCGGCCGGGTGGTCGGCGATCCCGACCGCTCCGACCGCTTCCTGTGGGACCTGCGGCGCCTCGTCGCCGACCGCATCTCGAGCGACTACGTCGGCGGCCTGCGCGACGCCTGCGAGCGCCACGGCCTTCGCCTGTGGCTCGAGAACTACGGCCACTGGGGCTTCCCCGGCGAGTTCCTGCAGTACGGCGGCGCGTCGCACGACCTCGGTGGCGAGTTCTGGGCCACCGGCGACCTCGGCGCGATCGAGTTGCGCGCCGCCGCGTCCGCCGCGCACATCTACGGCAAGCCGCGCGTCTCGGCCGAGGCCTTCACGAGCGCGCTGCGGTTCGAGAGCACGCCCTGGTCGCTCAAGCGCCGCGGCGACTGGGCGCTGACCGAGGGCATCAACCACTGGGTGCTCCACGTCTACATCCATCAGCCGTGGGAGGACCGCCTGCCGGGCGTCAACGCGTGGTTCAGCACGGAGTTCAACCGCCACAACACGTGGTTCGACGCGGGGCGGACGTGGATCGACTACTACCGCCGCTGCTGCTTCCTGCTCCAGCAGGGAAGGGCCGTCGCGGACGTGGCGTACTTCATCGGCGAGGACGCGCCGCGCATGACCGGCCAGCGCGATCCGCCGCTGCCGGCCGGGCACGACTTCGACTTCGTCAACGCCGACGTGATCCTCGATCGCATGCAGGTTCGCGATGGCCGTTTCGTGCTGCCCTCGGGAGCGAGCTACCGCGTGCTCGTCCTGCCCGACCGCGACACGATGCGCCCGGCCGTGATGCGGAAGATCCGCGACCTCGTCGCCGCCGGCGGCTCGATCGTCGGCCGCCCCCCGTCGCGCTCGCCGAGCCTGGAGGGTTTCCCCGCGTGCGATGCCGAGGTCGCGAGGATCGCGGCGGAGGTGTGGGGGGGCGGACAGACGGAAGGACGGAAAGACGGAAGGACGGAAGATCGGCGCGATGCCAGCAGGGTCACTGGCGCGTCCTCCCCCGGCCGTCCCTTCGGCCGCGGCCGCGTCTTCGCGCCGGCCGCCGGCCTGCGAGCGGCGCTCGATGCGCTGGGGATGCCGGAGGATGTCGCCGACGCGGGCGGGCTGCTCTGGACGCATCGCTCCGCGCCGGGCGCGGAGATCTACTTCGTCTGCAACACGGGCCTCGGCCCGGTCCGCGCCGCCCCGCGCTTCCGCGTCGGCGCCCGCGCGCCGGAGCTCTGGGACCCTGTCTCCGGCCGCATCACGCGCGCCGCGTGCTTCGAGGCGACGGATGACGGCACGCGTGTTGCGCTCGACGTCGGGCCGGGCGACTCGCTGTTCGTCGTCTTCCGCGAGCCCGCCCGCGGCGTCGCGTCCGCGACGGAGGTTGCGCGCGACGGCGGGATCCTGGCCACCGTGGCCCCGAAGGCCGCGCCGCCGGCCGCTGCCGCCGCGCCGGCCCCCGGGACCTTCACGATCGCCGGCTGGCTGAAGCCCGAGGCGGACATCGACCTGCCGAAGGAGGCCGACGCCGGCGTGTGCCTGAACGCGAAGCGCAATGAGGCGGTCGCGCCGCTGCACGGCGATTCGGTCTTCCCGGGCGGCGGCCACGCGGGCGCCGGGATCTCGGCCGGACGCAACGGCGTCGTCGTGCTGGAGCACAGCGGCAACTACTACGCGCCGATCCTCGTTCACGCCGCGCCGATGACGGACTGGACCCACGTGGCCGTCGTCTACCGCGGCGGAAAGCCGGAGCTGTACCTCGACGGCCGCAGCGTCCGGACCGGCCTGCAGAGCCGCTACACGGTCCATTCCAGCCTCGCCGGCGGGCGCGACGGCGGCGGCGGGACGTTCCGCGGCGAGAAGGCGGGGATCGAGGGCGTCGATCTCGCGCTCTCCGCCGGCGAGATCGCGGTGCTGGCGAAATCGAGGCCGCGTCCGGCCGGCGTTGCGCCGATCGTCGTCGCGCGCGCCGCGACGGGCGGCCTCGAGGCCCGGATCGCCGAGGCCGGCCTCTACACCGTGAAGCTCGCCGGCGGGCGCGTGGTGTCTGTCGACGCCCGCGACCTTCCCGCGCCGCAGGAGATCGCCGGCCCGTGGGAGGTCGCGTTCCCGCCGAAGATGGACGTCCCCCAACGCCTCGCGCTCGACCGGCTCGTCGCCCTCGATCAGCACCCCGACGAGGCCGTGAGGCACTTCTCCGGCACGGCGACGTACCGGAAGGTCTTCGACCTTCCGGCCGAAGTCGGAGGTCGGAAATCGGAGATCGGCAGAGGCCGTTCGCCACAGGCTGACCTCCGACCTCTGACCTCCGACCTCGCTTCGCCTGTTCTCCTCGACCTCGGCCGCGTTGAATCCATGGCCGGGGTGATCGTCAATGGCCGAGCTCTCGGCGTGCTGTGGAAGCCGCCGTTCATCGTGGACATCACGGATGTCGTGCAACCGGGCACCAACACGCTCGAAGTGCGCGTGATCGGCACGTGGCGCAACCGCCTCGTCGGCGATGCGAAGCACCCCGACGGCTTCCCCGGCGGCTCGAAGCCGCCGCAATTCAAGCCGTCTGTCACGGCGGACATGAAGCTCGGCCCGAACGCCCCCCTGGCCCCGTATGGCCTCCTCGGCCCGGTCCGGCTGCTGTCCGCCCGGCAGGTCCAGGTGAAGTGATGGGAAGGGTTGCGCTCCTCGCGACCAGGCCTCGAGCTGGCCCCCCGACCGGGGCGCTCGAATCCGCGGGCGCGGGACGGTAGAATGAGGCCGATGCGATTCCCCCGGGCCAGGGTCGGTTGCGCCGCCCTCCTCCTCGCCGCCGGCGGGGCGGGCGCGCAGGGGCTTGAGATCAGCGAGTTCCTCGCGGTCAACGACGGCGGGCTCGCGGACGAGGACGGGGCGCACCCGGACTGGATCGAGATCCACAACGCCGGCGCGGCCCCGGTCGATCTCGGGGGCTGGCACCTGACGGACGACGTGCTGACCCTTGCGAAGTGGACCTTCCCCTCCACGAACCTCCCCGCGGGCGGCTACCTGGTCGTGTTCGCGTCCGACAAGAACCGCGCCGTCGCCGGCCTCCCGCTGCACGCGAACTTCAAGCTCGACGAGATGGGCGAGTACCTCGCGCTCGTCGCCCCCGACGGCGTTACCGTCGCCTCGCAGTTCGCCCCGGCCTACCCGCGCCAGCGCGTCAACATCTCCGCCGGTCCGTCCGGCCCCGTCGACATCGCCGAGCCGGTTCCCGAGGGCGCCCCGGTGCTCTGGACCGTCCCGACCAACGGCGCGCTTGGAGCCTCGTGGATCCAGCCGGGCTTCGCCGACACCGGGTGGGCCGAGGGCCGGACCGCGCTGGGCCACGACGCGAGCGGCTCGGCCGGCGCGGTGCTGAGCGTCGACTTCAACGATCGCAGCACGGGCGTCACGGCCCCCGGCTTCTCGTCCTTCGTGCTCGACAGCGTCGGAAGCGCGACGGCCCCGCAGTCGGGGGCGGTCACGCGGGTCTTCGGCGGCTGCAGCGTCACCCTCGCCCCCGTCGGCGGCGTGGCGCTCGACGACCGGCTCCGCGCGACGCCGACCAACACCGCGGTCTTCACGCAGTCGGAATTGCTGCGCGACTTCGTCTTCGCGACCGACAGCACCGGGAACAACGGCCTCGACGTCGAGATCGCGGGGCTCGTGCCCGGACGCGGCTACCAGGTCGAGATCTGGTCCTTCGACAGCGGCAGCGCAGGGGCGCGCGTCTCCGACTGGCAGGTCAACAGCGAGCTGGTCGCCGACGACTACACCTTCAACGGCTCCGTGCCGCCCGCCAGCAACGTGCAGTACCGCATCGCGTGCACCGTGGCCGCGGACGGCGCCGGGATCCTGCGCATCGAGGCGCGCCGGGAGAGCGACAGCGCGGGCTACGGCGTCTTCCTCGACGCGCTGCGGATCAGCCCCGCCGCGCTGCTCGCGGACATCCGCACGGACACGGCGGACGCGATGCTCGGGCGGAACGCGTCGCTCTACGCCCGCCACCCGTTCCTTCTCGCCGGCGCGGGGGCGGTCACCGGCTGCACGCTGCGGATCCGCCACGACGACGGCTTCGTCGCCTGGCTCAACGGCGCCGAGGTCGCGCGCGCCAACGCGCCGGCCGCGCCGGCGTGGGATTCCGCCGCCACCGCGGCGCGCACCGGGGATGAGGCCCTCGCGTACGATGCGTTCGAGGTGCCCCCCGGGCTTCTGGCGGAGGGCACCAACGTGCTGGCCGTGCAGGGGCTCAATGCGGCGGCGGACGACGCGGACTTCTTCCTCCTGCCGGTCCTCGAAACCCGCGGTCCGGCGGCCTCGCCGGTGCGCTTCTTCCAGAGCCCGACGCCCGGCGCGGCCAACGCGGCGGGCTTCGCGGGCACGGTGGCGGACACGCACTTCGACGTCGACCGCGGCGCGAAGAGCAACAGCTTCGCCGTCGCGATCACCTGCGCGACCCCGGGCGCGCAGATCCGCTACACGCTCGACGGCAGCGAGCCGACGCCCACCACGGGCATCCCGTACTCCGGTCCGGTGCCCGTCTCCGGCACGACCGTGCTGCGCGCCTGCGCCTTCCGCGCCGGCTGGATCCCGCCCGACATCGACACGCTGACGTACCTCTACCCCGACACGGTCGCGCAGCAGCCGGCCGCGCCGCCGGGCTGGCCCGCGACGTGGGGCGTCGACAGCGAGGTCGACGCCAACGACGGGGCCGGCAACGGCACCGTGCCCTCCGACTACGAGATGGACCCGAACGTCACGTCGGCGACGCTTCCGGGCTTCGGCGTGGCCGACGCGCTGCGGGGCCTTCCGGTGATGTCCGTCACGCTCGACCCCGACGCGTTCCTCGGCGCCTCCGCGGGGATCTACTCGCACCCGCGGTCCACCGGCGACGCGTGGGAGAAGCCCTGCGCCGTCGAGTACATGCCGTGGGAAGGCGGCGTGACGAACCACTTCCACCTCAACGCGGGGATCCGCATCCACGGCAACTCCAGCCGGCGGCCCTACCGGCTCCAGAAGCACGGCTTCCGCATCGCGATGCGCGGCGAATACGGAGCGTCGCAGCTCGAGTACGACCTCTTCCCCGGCTGCGGCGTGACGGCTTTCGACCGGCTCGTGCTGCGCCCGTTCTTCACCGACGGCTGGGGGCTCGTGTCGTGGGACCCCGCGCGCTACCGCCCGGACGACTCCGTCGGCTTCCGCGACGTGTGGATGAAGGAGTCGCACCGCGCGATGGGCCACGCCGCCGGCGCCGGCTCGTTCGTGCACCTGTTCATCAACGGCCTCTACTGGGGCGTCTACAACCTGACCGAGCGCATCGACGAGCGGTTCTGCGCGGACCACTTCGGCGGCCTCGCCGCCGACTACGACGTGATCGCCGACTTCAACGAGCTGAAGGCCGGCACGCGCCTCGCGTGGGACGCAGTGCAGGCCATGGCCGTGGCGGGGCTCGCGACGCCCGAGGACTACGCGGCGTTCGCGGAGCAGGTCGACGTGGTCGGCCTTGCGGATACCATGCTCCTCCACTTCCTCGCCGACTGCGAGGACTGGCCCCACCACAACTGGTACGCGGTGCGCAGCCGCGTCGCGCCCGGCGCGAAGTGGCGGTTCCTCGTGTGGGACCAGGAGATCGCCCTCGACAACCACGCGATCAACCGCACCGCCTCCACCTACGCCGGCACGCCGTCCGCCCTGTTCCAGGCGCTGCGGGCGAACGCGGAGTTCCGGCTGCTCTTCGCGGACCGCGTCCACCGCCACCTGCGCAACGGCGGCGCGCTGGGGCTCGAGGCCTGCCGCGCACGGTGGAACGCGCTGGCGGCGGTCCTCGACAGGCCCATCGTGGCCGAGAGCGCGCGGTGGGGCGACACGGCCGACGAGACGCCCTACGGCAACACCGAGAGCCGCCCCGGCGTCCCGCTCAAGCGCGAGTACACCCGCGAGGCCGACTGGCTTCCGACCGTGCAGTCCGTGGGCGACACCTACCTGCCGAGCCTGTTCGAGGAGACCAACAGCTTCGCGATCGTGACGGAACTGCGCGCCGCCGGCCTCTTCCCGTCGGTAGAGGCGCCGACGTTCTCGGTGTTCGGCGGCCTCGTCACGAACGGCTCGACCCTGGCGATCGCCGCGCCGACCGGCACGATCCACGTGACCACCGACGGCAGCGACCCGCGCGAGGCGATCACCGGCAATCCGCACGGGACGCCCTACGCGGGGCCGGTCGCATTGACCCACCCGATGACCGTCCGCGCCCGCGCCCGCGGCGACGGCGGCGAGTGGAGCGCGCTGACCGAGGCCGCGTTCGTGCCCGGCGTGCGGCCGACCGCCGCGAACGTCGTGATCTCGGAGATCATGTACAACCCGGCGGGGATGTCCGAGGACACCGAGTTCATCGAGTTGTGGAACCCCGGCGCCGACGTCGTCGACCTCTCCGGCGTCGCCTTCACCGAGGGCATCGCCTTCGCGTTCTCCGCCGGCGAGTTCCTCGGCGCCGGCGCTCGGCGGATCCTCGTGCGGAACCTGGCGGCGTTCGAGGCCGCGTACGGGACCGGGCTGCCGGTCGCGGGCGTCTACACCGGCGGCCTCGACAACGCGGGCGAGATGCTGGCCCTTGCCGGCCCCGCCGAGGGCGGCGGGACGGTCGTGCTGCAGTCGTTCGCCTACGACGACGTCGTCCCCTGGCCCGCCGACGCGGACGGAAGCGGTCACAGCCTGACGCGCATCGAGGGATCCGGTGACCCCGGCGACCCGGCAAGCTGGCGAGTCAGCGCGGCGACCAACGGGACGCCCGGCGGGACCGACTCGCAGCGATTCTCCGGCGATCCGCACGCGGACCTCGACGGCAACGGCCGCCCCGACCTGCTCGATCACGCGATGCCGGACGGGCAGATCTGGATCGTGCGGGCGGATGGCGCGCTGGAGATCCTCTTCGACCGCCGGCTCGCGGCGGACGACGCGGTCTGCGTGCCCGAGTGGTCCGGCGACCTCGCGGGCTGGACGGCGCTCGACGCCGCCGACCGTGCGCCCGGACTCCTGCTCCCCGGCGGGCTGTGGATGGAGACCTGGCGGCCGCAATCCGCGTCCCCGACGTCGCGCTACTTCCGCGTCCGGGTGCATCCCCGGTGACCGGCGAGCGGGAGCAGGGGTCGAGTGTCCGCTTGACGTGTACGGCGCTGGAGTGGCCGGGAGCGGAGTCGCGCGGGCAGGCGCATGTCGGGGGCTGTCCGTCCCGGCCCCATCCCGTCAGCGGCCTGTGTACATCGCCAACTCGGCGATCACTGCGGCGGCGCCGAGAGCCGTTATCCCGAGGGGCGGGCCCCATCCCCGGCCGTCGGACGGGGGGACGGAGTCCCGGGCCCAACGCGGTTCGACAGCGCGGCTGAGGGTTGCCCATGCGGCGATCAGGGCCACGCCGGTGCCCGCGAACGCGCTCCAGAGCGCGATCTCGCGGGCGTTGAAGAGGGCGTGGTAGGCCAGCATCGCGAGCAGGTAGCTTCCGATGCCGATCCCCAGAACGAGGAGCCTCGGGACGAAACCGTCGCCCCCGCCCAGACCCAGTCGGGGAAGCAGCGGCAGCGCGGCGACCGCTCCGAGGCACAGCAGGATCGCCCCGGCGGCGAGGATGGCCGGACGGGGGACGCCGAGCGCCAGCAGGTCGGTTGCGTCGCCGCCGGCCCGCAGGATTCCATCGACCAGCAGATACGCCGCGTTGACGAGACACGTGCAGAGGGAGGTCGCAAGAAGAGGCACCGCCCACGGGCTTCGCCATCGCCAAACGGCGGCCAGCATCAGCAATCCCACCACGGCAGCGAATCCCGGCCCCGCGGCGGCGATCGCAGCGGTGGTCGGAATCGAGTATCGGATGGTCGACCACGAAAACGGATGGAGGGACAGCCCGGTCACACTCCCGCCGCACATCCAGACGGCCGCGGCGTGACCGAGTTCGTGAATCGCGTGCGCGGCGTTGTAGCCGACGGCGAACGAGCCGAGCAGCAGGACGGCGGGCTTGGCGAGGATTGCGCAGGGTCTCGCTTCGGGCTCCCCCGGGCGATCTCCGGAGGCCGCGACCTCGGGGTGCGCGTTCACGCGCCCACGGTATCCGGGCCCCGAGGCCGTTTCAATCTCGCTGCCCCTGCCGCGGCCCGTGGTCCGGCCGCCCGAGCCGTCGCCTATCCGGGCGGGGGGAGGCGGACGACCGTCAGACGCGGGGGGGGCGGCGGGCGGATGACCGGCGGAGGGCGGGGGATGGAGGCGTGGAGGCGCGCGAGCTGGGCCTCGGTCGCCGGAACCGCCAACGGCTGCGCGCCGGGTGCGGGCAGGTCCGGCGGCGGAGCGGGACAGAGAACGATCGCGAGCGTCGCCACCGCGGCCAGCCCCGCGGCCCAGGCCCACGGCATTCGATGGCGGACCGGCGCATCGGCGGCCGCCGGGATCGCGGCACAGCGGGCGGCGAGGTGAGCGGGTTCGGCCGCAGCGCAGCGGTCAGCCTCGGCACGCAGCGCCTCACGGAGGCGCACCTCGATCGCGTGATGGGTGTCGTTCATGATCCATGCTCCGTGCGCCAGAGCCGTGCGGCCGTCTCCAGCGCGTAGTTCAGCCGCGATTTCACGGTCCCCTCGGGAATGCCCAGGGTCCGGGCGATCTCCGGCACCGTGTAGTCCTCGACGTAGCGCAGCACGAGCACCGCGCGCAGCTTGGGCGACATCGTCCGCAGCAACGCCCGGACGCCCGCGCGGGCCTCGCTCCGTGCGTGGCGCTCGTCCGGCCCGGGCGCGGGGTCGGCCAGCGATGCCGCGGCCTCCGCGGGCTCGAGCGGCCCGAGTCGCCATGCAAGCCAGCCGTGCCGGCGACGGTGCCGCGCGCAGGTGCGGACGAGAATGCGGTAGAGCCACGTGAACGCGGACGAACGCTCCTCGAACCCCGACCAGCCGCGCCATGCCTCGATGAAGACCCGCTGGGTCACGTCCTCCGCCTCCTGCGGGTCGTCGAGCAGCAGGCAGGCCGCCCGGTAGATCCGCGGACGGCACGCCAGCGCGGCGGCCTCGTAACTTGAGGCCGGATCGTTCACGGGTTCGACGGCTTCGTCTGCTCCTTGCGGGCGCCGGAGATCACCACCGCGAGGGGCTCGTACTTCAACTGGAGCCCCGTCAGCGTTGTGACGTAGCGGAGGGTATCGGCGAGGGGGACGTTGCGCAGTTCCAGGGTGACGGCGGCCACCTTCATGTCCTGAAGATCGAGGACGATGTTGACGCCCTCCTTCGCGGGATCCAGCTGGCGCGATTGCTCGACGAGGAACTTCACGACATCGGTCAGCGCGGCGTCGCGGAACTCGACCTGGGGAATGACGAGGGCCCTGCACTTCGCCACGAGCGGCGCGACGCCCTGGCTGGCGCTCAGGAGAACCAGCGTCGTCCGTTTGCCGTCCTTCGCCGCGCCGTCATCCCGGGCCAGGCCGCCGAGGACGACCGTCCCCCCGTTGGGGATCCGGACACAGGTCGAGATGCTGCGCGTCGAAAGGACCGCGACGGCGCCCGGGGCGGATTCGACCGGCGGCTGCTCGGGGACGTCGACGATCTGGAGATCGATCGTCGTGGTCAGGATGCCGGGGTCCGCCGGGTCGGGCTCCGCCATCGCCGTCAGCGAGATGCCGGCCTCGCGGTCCTCCAGCGCGGGTTCGGACTTGCCCGTCTCCTTGTTCTTCATATACCCGCCAACGACCTTCACGGTCTGCCCGATGCGGATCTGCGCCGACTGGCCGGGCAGCGTCGTCATGCGCGGCGCCGAGAGCATGTCGACGCCCTTCAGATCGAGGATCCGCCGCTGCACGGACTCCGGGACAATCGCGGCCGCTTGGAGCGCCGGATCGCCCAGCAGCTTGCGGTACTCCGCCGCGGGCACCTCCAGGATCTTGCAGCTGATGACGATGACGCCGGCCACGTTCGTGTCCGCGACGCGCTCCTGCGCCGGCGCGTCCGCCGCGCATGCCCCCGCCGCAATCCCCGCCGCCAGCATCAGCCCGATCCACGCCGTCTTCTTCATGTTCCGTCCTCCGGCTTCCGCCCTTGTGCCGCGTCCGGCCGCGGCGTTCAATCCATTAGTGGCCGGCCTTTGCGGAACCGTTCGGTGAAAACGCGGCCGGCTGCGAGTGGACGTCGTAGGTTGCTGGAGGGGCGAGCTACTGCGAGCCCGAACCAGGCGCTCCCGCACATCCTCCCGGCGGCCTCGCATGGCTCGGCCCTCCAGTGCGCAGACGGAGGCACGAAGCTGCGGGCTCGCGGGAAGGATTTGACACGTGCGGGCCGGCGCGACAGCATCGGCCGCATGAAGACATCCCTGTCCGCCGCGTCCCGCCGTGACTTCCTCCGCACTGCCGCCGCGGCCGCCGCGGCCACGTCGCTTCCCGCCTGGTTCCGCGCCGAGGCGGCGGAGCAGGCCGCCGCGCCCGCCCCGGGCGGCGAGCCTCTCCGCTTCGCGCTCGTCGGTTGCGGCGGGCAGGGGACGGGCGACGCGCGCAACGCGCAGGCCTTCGGCAAGGTCGTGGCGGTGTGCGACGTCGACGAGGGCAAGCTCGCGTCGGCGCGCAAGACCTTCGCCGGCGCCGAGGGCTACGGCGACTTCCGGAAGGTGATGGAACGGAAGGACGTCGACGCCGTCATCTGCGGCACCGTCGACCACTGGCACGTCCTCGTCTCGATGGCCGCGATGCAGGCGGGCAAGGACGTCTACTGCGAGAAGCCCCTGACGCTGACCATCGACGAGGGCAAGCGGCTCGTCGAGGTGCAGCGGAAGACGGGGCGGATCCTGCAGACCGGCACGCAGCAGCGCAGCAGCGAGCGGTTCCGTATCGCGGTGGACATGATCCGCAACGGCCGCATCGGGAAGCTGCAGAAGGCCGAAGTATGGCTGCCCGCCGGCCTGCGCGCGGGGCCGTTCGCGACCTCGCCCGTGCCGGCCGGGTTCAACTTCGACTTCTGGATGGGGCCGACGCCGAAGGTCGACTACGTCAAGGAGCGCACGCACCGGACGTTCCGGTACTGGTGGGAGTACTCCGGCGGCACGATGACCGACTGGGGCGCGCACCACAACGACATCGTCCTGTGGGCGCTCGACATGGACCGCAGCGGCCCGGTCAGCGTCGAGGGCCGCCAGCTTGTCGAGATGATCCCCGGCGGCTACACGGCGGCGAGCGAATACGAGGTGACCTACACCTACGCCAACGGCGTCGTCCACGAGTGCCGCAGCACCACCGCCAGCGAATGGAACGGGGCGATCAAGGATCCCAAGGGCCAGCTCCACGGCATCAAGTTCATCGGCACCGACGGCTGGATCTGGGTCACCCGCGATGCGCTCACCGCCAGCCGCCGCGAGATCCTCACCGACAAGCTGCCGGACAACGCGCCGCGGGCGTATGTCAGCAAGAGCCACATGGGCAACTTCGTCGACTGCATCCGTTCGCGGAAGGAGCCGATCTGTTCCGCCGAGGTCGGCCACCGCTCGGCGACCGTCGCGCACCTCGGCACCACCGCGATCCGCCTCGGCCGGAAGCTCCAGTGGGACCCGGCGAAGGAGCAGTACGTCAACGACGCCGAAGCCTCCGCCTTCCTCGCCCGCCCGATGCGCGAGCCCTACGGCTACGGGATGATCTGACGACCGGGCAGCGGGGCTCCGCTGCCCCTCCCGGACGCTCGCTAGGAATAGATCGGGAGGGCCCGCGGCCTCGCGGGCCGAAACGGGCGGACATCGGAGGCACAGGCATGACGGAACTTCCGAAGCGACGGCACCCGATCCACCTGCCGAACATCGAACGCCACAATCAGGCAGTCATCCTGTTCGTCACCGTGTGCACCAGCCCGCGCCGCGCCGTGCTGGACAACGATCGAATGCACGACCTGCTTCGCCGGTCGTGGGTCGCCGCGGAGCAGTGGATCGTCGGTCGCTACATGATCATGCCCGATCACCTCCATCTCTTCTGTTCCCCGCGCGATCGAGCGAGCGAGGGAGTGAAACGCTGGGTGGGCTACTGGAAGCGACTCGTGAGCCGTGAGACACCGGATCTCCAGCCACTGTGGCTCCGCGACTGTTGGGATACCCAACTGAGGGACTCATGCCACTACTCGGAGAAGTGGAGCTACGTCGCCATGAATCCGGTGCGCAAGGGGTTGGCCGCGAGTCCCGAGGATTGGCCGTTACAGGGCGAGATGACGGCACTGCGGTGGTAGGGCCCACTGATCGGGCAGCGAGGCCGCTGCCCCTCCCGGTCGCGCGCACGGAGTGGTTCGGGAGGGCCTGCGGCCCCGCGGGCCGTATCCACGACGAGTTGGGTGCTGCCGATGGTTGATCGCGCCCAGTGGATGCAGTAGCATCAGATGTATGCGCACCACCCTGGATATTGATGACGACGTTCTCCAGGCCGCCAAGGAGCTTGGAAAGCGGCGGAATGAGACCGCCGGGAAAGTGATCTCGTCCCTTGCCAGACAGGCGCTTACGTCGCCGGAGGCTCCGGCCGGAATGGTGCGCGAGCCGGAGGAGTTCTACGGCTTCAAGCCGCTGCCGAAGGCGCTGGGGAAGATCGTCACGAATGCGCTGATCGACCGGCTTCGCGAGGAAGGTCCGGAGTGAGAGCGCTGCTCGACATCAACGTGCTCATCGCCCTGCTGGACGCGACGCACCAGCACCACGGCGTTGCGCGGGAGTGGCTGGTTCGGAACATCCGCAGCGGGTGGGCCTCATGCCCGATCACCCAGATCGGATTCGTGCGCATCCTCAGCCAGCCGGCCTACGCGCGACCCGCTCCGGTCGCCCAGGCCATCGTCCTCCTCGAGAATGCCACGTCAACGCAGCACCACGAGTTCTGGCCCGACGATATCAGCATCCTTGGCGGCGCCGGAATCGACCGGACCCGGATTCATGGTGCACGGCAACTGACCGACATCTATCTGCTCGCGCTGGCCGTCCACCACGGCGGGCGGCTTGTCACCTTCGATCGGGCCATCCCGCTCTCCGCGGTCTCCGGCGCGATGCCGGAGCATCTCGTCAGCCTGTAGCGCGGGTCAGCCAAGCCCGGCGGACTTGAGGACGGCATTGGAGCCCCACGGGGCGCGCTGCGGACGTGACAGGAGCTTGTTTGCCTCGTCGTCGCCGGGGAAGGTCTCGGTTGCCGGATCCCAGCGCAGTTTGCGCCCGAGCTTCATCGCGGCGTGGGCGACGAGGCAGGCGCTGCAGGAGCGATGGCCGACCTCGGCGGGGGCCGAGGGCGGCTGGCGCGTGCGGATGCTGGTCAGCCAGTCGAGGTGGTGGTCGTCCTTCGGGCTGATGTGCGAGCGCCGGTCGCCGTCTTTGAACGCGTACTCGAGAATCTTCGGATCGCTCGCCGAGAGCGCCTTGGCGTTGGCGGCCGCCGACTTCGGGTCGCTCGGCGTCGCGGTGTACTTCCCGCGCGAGACGAGCACCCAGCCGTCCTCGCCGACGAACCGCACGCTGGAGGGCGTCTTGTCGTCGATCCTCACCACGACACCGCCCGCGTAGCGCGCCTCGACGCGGAACGGGCCGTGCACGTTCCAGAGGCCGGACTTCGGAAACTCCGCGGTCGCCTCGACCTCGAGCGGTCCGGACACCTCGGCCCCCATGCCCCACTGGGCGACATCGATGTCGTGCGCGCCCCAGCCGGTGATCA
>CAYODK010000055.1:0-28733 GCA_964402695.1 uncultured Verrucomicrobiota bacterium | reverse complement strand
TCCGCGAGATGCTCACCGACGACGGCGCCATCTTCGTCTCCATCGACGACAACGAGGTCCACCACCTCCGCAGCCTCATGGATGAGGTGTTCGGGGAGGAGAACTTCGTGGCGACCGTGATCTGGGAGAAGGTCTACTCGCCGAAGAGCTCCGCCCGCTTCTTCTCGGCGAACCACGATTTCGTGGTCATCTACGCCCGAAGCAAGGAGCGGTTCGAGCTTGGGCTGCTACCTCGCACCGCCGAGGCTGATGCCCGTTACAGCAATCCGGACAACGATCCGCGTGGACCTTGGAAGCCCAGCGATCTCTCGGCTCGCAATCCCTACAGTAAGGGTGTCTATGCCATCAAGTGTCCGGGCGGGCGGATCATCAAAGGGCCGCCGCCCGGTAACTACTGGCGTGTGGCCGAAGCGAAACTGTGGATCATGGATAAGGACAACCGGATTTGGTGGGGAGAGGACCGGAACCAAGTCCCGGCGATCAAGAGGTTCCTATCGGAGGTTCGGCAGGGGCTGACGCCTGAGACGATATGGTCGTACAAGGAAGTCGGTCACACGCAGGATGCGAAGAAGACGCTTCTCGACATCTTCGGTGAGGACTTCGAGGTCTTCACTACGCCCAAGACGGTGCCGCTGATCGAGCGAATGCTCCGACTCTGCACTGATGACGATTCGGTCGTGATGGATGCGTTTGCCGGCAGCGGAACCGCGGCTCATGCCGTTCTGAGTCTCAATCAGGCCGACAACGGTACCCGCCGTTTCGTCCTGATCGAATCCGAGCCGTACGCCGACACCCTCACCGCCGAGCGCATCCGCCGGGTGATCCGGGGGGTTCCGAAGGCGAAGGACGAGGCGTTGCGGAAGGGGCTGGGCGGGACGTTTTCGTATTTCGAGGTCGGGTCGCCGATGCGGCTGGAGACGCTGCTGCACGGGACGAAGCTGCCGTCGTACGAGGATCTGGCGGGCTACGTGTTCTACACGGCGACGGGGGAGGAGTTCGACGCGCGGGCGGTGAAGCGGAAGACGGGCTTCATCGGCGAGAGCGCGCAGTACGATGCCTACCTGCTCTACGAGCCGGACCCGGAGAAGCTGCGGTCGCTGGCGCTGACGCTGGACGTCGCGCGGGCGCTGCCGAAGGGGAGCGGCAAGAAGCGGCTGGTCTTCGCGCCGACGAAGTATCTCGACTCGATCCACCTCGACGAGCTGCGGATCGAGTTCTGCCAGCTTCCGTTCGAAATCTACAAGGCGGCGCGGCCCGCGAAACCATGAAGCTGAAGGACTACCAGGAGCGCGCGCTGCGGGAGATCAAGGTCTTCCTGGAGCAGCTCGTCGTCTGGCGCGACAAGGCGCGGGACGGGGACGAATGGCTTTTCGACTTCGCCGAGAAGGCGTGGGAGAAGGCGGAGGTCGGCGGGGCGTACGCCAAGCGGCGCGACGGGCTGGGGCGTCCGCTCCCGTGGTTCGGCCTGAAGGTTCCGACCGGCGGCGGCAAGACGCTGCTGGCCGTCGAGACGATCGGCCTGCTGCAGAACGTCTATCGCCGGCGCGCGAACGGGCTGGTGGTCTGGATCGTGCCGACGCTGCAGATTTACCGACAGACGCTGGCGGCGCTGAAGGACCGCGACCACCCGTACCGCCAGCACCTCGACATCGTGAGCGGCGGGCGGACGCTGATCCTGGAGAAGACCGACGGCTTCACGCCGCAGGACATCGAGGAGCATCTGGCGGTGCTGATGCTGATGCTGCCGTCCGCCTCGCGGGCGAACAAGGAGGCGCTGCGGATGTTCCGCGACAGCGGTGCGTTCCAGGCCTTCTTCCCGCCGGAGGAGGACCGCGAAGGGCACCGGAAGCTGCTGGCGCGGATTCCGAACCTGGAGGCGTTCGAGGCCGAGGACGTGTACGGCGTCGGGCAGGTGAAGACCTCGCTCGGCAACACGATCCGGCTGCTGGAGCCCGCCCTCATCCTCGACGAAGGGCACCGCGCCTACGGCGTGCAGGCGCAGGAGACGTTGCGCGGGCTCAACCCCTGCGCGATCGTCGAGATGTCCGCGACGCCGCCCAAGGAGAGCAACAAGCTGGTGGTCATCGGCGGGCAGGACCTGCTGCGCGAGGAGATGATCAAGCTCGACCTGCACGTGTGGAACAAGTCCAGCGTTTCGTGGCGCGACACGATGCTTGCCGCGATGCAGCGGCGCGACGCGCTGGAGGCGAAGGCGCAGGAGTACGAGGCCAACACGAACGTGCCGATCCGGCCCATCTGCCTCGTACAGGTCGAGCGGACGGGCCGGGACCAGCGCGACGGGCGGCACATCCACGCCGAGGACGTGCGGGAGTACCTGCTCGGGCAGGGTGTGCAGAAGGATTGGATCGCGGTCAAGACCGCCGAAGTCGACGAGATCAAGGACTACGACGACCTGGGCGGGCTGATGGGGCCGGACTGTCCCATCCGTTACATCATCACGAAACAGGCCTTGCAGGAGGGGTGGGACTGCTCCTACGCCTACGTGCTGGCGGTGCTGACGAATCCGCAGTCCAAGACGGCGCTGACGCAGTTGATCGGGCGTATCCTGCGCCAGCCGTACGCCCGGAAGACGCATATCGCGGAGCTGGACGAGAGCTACGTCTACTGTTTCCAGCGCAACCGGCTTCTCGACGAGATCCGCGAGGGCTTCCGGACCGAGGGCCTGGAGGACATGCAGGGGCGTGTAGCGGCCGACGCCGGCGACGGGGGCGCGCCCGTCGTGCGCGAAGTCGGGCCGCGGAAGCAGTTCGCCAAGGCCGCGGCGCGGCTCGTACTGCCGGCGTTCGTGATCCGCGACGGCAAGGACTGGAGGCTGGTCAGCTACGAGGCGGACATCCTCTCGCGGATCCCCTGGGAGAAGGCGGACATCTCGCCGCTCTACGGGATGCAGCTCAGCCTGGAGGAGCGCCGCGACATCGAGATCCGCACCGGTCTGGCCGACGGGCTGGAGGGGCTCAAGGCGGTCGAGGGCGGGGGCGACGCGGCGGAAGTGAAGGCGGCGCTCGACTACGCCTACGCGGCGGCGCATCTGCTCGACGTGGTTCCCAATCCCTGGTGGGGCTACAAGTTCGTGGAGGATCTGTTCGGGCACCTGCAGGAGACGTGGAAGGGCAAGGGGCGGATCGTCGCCAACAACGTGGTCTTCATCCTGGAGGAACTGCACCGGCGGCTCGGGAAGGAGCGCGACCGGCTGGCCGAGGCGGTCTTCAACGATCTGCTGGCGGCGGACAAGATGCGGTTCATGGTCGTCGCGGACGATCTGGGCATGAACCGGCTGCCGCGGAAGGCGGAGATCCCGCAGGGAACGGTGCGCGCGACGAAGCTGGACGGCTCGCAGTTCGAGCTGAACCTGTTCGATCCGGTTCCGGCGGACAGCCTCAACGAATTCGAGCGCGAGGTGGCGACCTTTCTGGAAGAGCAGGGCCGCCTGTACTTCTGGTATCGCAACCTGCCGCTCAAGGACTACTTCGTGCAGGGCTGGCAGCGGTCGCGGATCTTTGCCGACTTCATCTTCACGGTGCGGGAGGGTGCGAAGGGCGACACGGTGCGGCAGGTCTTCGTTCTGGAGACCAAGGGCAAGCACCTGAAGAACGAGGACACGGCCTACAAGAAGTCGGTCTTCGCCCTGTGCAGCGAGCACGCGCAGCGCAAGACGTGGAACCAGCTCGTCCCCGCGATGCAGGGCAAGGACATCCGCTTCGAAGTCGTCTTCCAGGACGAATGGCAGAAGCGGCTCATCGAGCTGCTGAACGAGGATTGAGCCTGCCGGCCCATCCGCCGCGTCCCGCCATTCCGATATCGTCTGCAATCAGCTTCACATGCAGAGTGTTGCGTTGGGAAGCCGTCCGTCGGCCAAGTCCCGATCAGCAAGTTTGAGGGAGCTTACCCCGGTTTATCGAGATTGGATAAACTGGCGTTGATCGGTCTCCTGTAGCCGCGACGGGTCGTCGCGGCCGACGTTGCGCTCCGGTACGCATGGCCGCGACCATCCCGCTTCGCGCTGCGCGCTACGCCGGACGAGCCGGTCACGGCTACAGGGATTCCCGATCGGTGGGCACTTCGTAGCGCGTGGCCAGGCGGCGGAAGGCGGCGAGCTGGGATTGCTGCCAGGCGTCGTCGCGGCCGAGTTCGGCGGCGAGGAGGCGGGCGGCGGCGGGGGCCATGGCGAGGGCGGCGCGGACGTTGAGGAAGAGGGCGCGCGTGCGGCGGGCGAGGGCGTCGTCCAGCGTGCGGGCCATCTCGTGGCGGGCCGCCCAGACGATCCAGCTCCCTCGCACCGGCAGCGCCGGGTGCAGCGGATCCGCAAGCTCCGGGCGCTCGTGTTCGAGCGCGAGGATCGCCTCCGCGTCGGTGCCGTAGACGGCGAGGTCCGGGTCGGTGGTGGAGGCCGCGCCGCTGCCGTGGATCTCCAGGACGCGCGTGGGACTGGGGCGCTCGTCGAGATGGGCGAGCACCGCCGCGTGGTCGACCGCGTCCTCGGCCATCTTCCGGTAGGTCGTCCATTTGCCGCCGGCGATCGTCAGCAACCCGGACTTCGAGATCGTGATCGTGTGGTCGCGCGACAGCGCGGCGGTGGATGACGCATCGCCGGAGCGCACGAGCGGGCGGATCCCCGTGAAGACGCTCAGGATGTCGGCGCGCGACGGTCGCCGCGCGAGGTAATCGCCCGCGGTGTCGAGGATGAACTCCACCTCGTGGCCGAAGGCGGCGGGCTCGAGTTCGGCGGTCTGGATCGGCGTGTCGGTCGTGCCGACGACCGCGTGGCCGTGCCAGGGGATGGCGAACATGACGCGGCCGTCGCGCGTGTGAGGCACCATGATGGCGGTGTCGCCGGGCAGGAACGAGCGGTCCAGCACGATGTGCACGCCCTGGCTCGGCGCGATCATCGGCGCGGCGGCGGGGTCGTCCATGCGCCGGACCGCGTCGCAGAAGGGCCCGGTGGCGTTGATGACGCAGCGGGCGCGCAGGGCGTGCTCCGTGCCGGTCTCCGCGTCGCGGAACGCGAGGCCGCAGAGGTAGCCGTCGCCGTTCCTTGCGAGCGCCGTCACGGGCGCGTGGTTCAGGACGCAGGCGTGCAGCCGGGCGGCGGTCTGGACGAGGTTGATCAGGAGGCGGCTATCGTCGAACTGGCCGTCGTGGTAGAGCACGCCGCCGCGCAGGCCGTCGCGCTGCAGGGTCGGGATCCGATGGAGCACCTCCTCCGTCGACAGCATCCGCGATGTGCCGAAACCGTGGCGGCCGGCCATGAGGTCGTAGACCTTCAGCCCGATCCCATAGAACGGCGCCTCCCACCAGAGGTAGTTCGGCACGACGAACTGCAGGTCGTGGACGATGTGCGGCGCGTTGGCGGCGAGCAGGCCGCGCTCGCGGAGGGCCTCCATGACGAGCGGGACGTTGCCTTGCTGGAGGTAGCGGACGCCGCCGTGGACAAGCTTGGTGGAGCGGCTCGACGTGCCCTGGCCGAAGTCGGCCTGCTCGAGCAGCACGACGGAGTAACCGCGTGCCGCGGCATCCACCGCGATGCCGGCGCCGGTGGCCCCGCCGCCGATGACGGCGATGTCCCACGGCTCCGCGCGCTCCGTCGCTCGGCGGAAAGCGGCGGTGCGGAGGGCATCAGGACTTTGGAGGGCTGCGGGCGACAAGGCGATGGATGAACGGAGGGTTGGAGGAGTGGATGGTTGGATGGGGTGGATGACTGGATGAGGGGAGGAATGGGGCAGTGGACGCATCCTTACCGACGTCCCTCCTTCTTCCTTTGAACTTCCTTGGAGTTTGGAGTTTCCTACTTCTTTCCTTGGCCCTCGTGGGGTTCCCAATCCCGCGCGCGTCGCAGCGCCTCGGTCCAGCGTGCGCGGCGGGCGGCGGCTTCGGCGGCTGACATCACGGGCACGAAGGTCCGTCCGGGGCGCCGCAGGGCGCGAAGGTCGTCCAGGCCGCGCCAGACCCCGGCGGCGAGGCCTGCGAGGAAGGCGGCGCCGAGGGCGGTGGTTTCGACCGAGGCGGGCCGGGCGACGGGCACCTGGAGGATGTCGGCCTGGACCTGCATCAGCAGGTCGTTCGCGGCAGCGCCGCCGTCGACGCGCAGCTCCGAGACCGCGATCCCGGAATCCGCCGTCATGACGTCGAGCACGTCCGCGACCTGGAACGCGATGCCCTCCAGCGCGGCGCGGGCGATGTGGGCCGCGCCGGTGCCGCGGGTGAGGCCGACGATCGTGCCGCGCGCGTAGGCGTCCCAGTGCGGTGCGCCGAGGCCGGCGAAGGCGGGGACCAGCACGACGCCGCCGGAGTCCGGAACGCCCGCCGCGAGCGCCTCGACCTCCGCCGACGAACGGATGATGCCGAGGCCGTCGCGGAGCCACTGGACCACGGCGCCGCCGATGAAGACGCTGCCCTCCAGCGCGAAGTCCGTACCCTCCGGGGTCTGCCACGCCACCGTGGAGAGGAGCCGGTGTTTCGAGGGAACCGGCGAGCGGCCGGTGTTCATCAGCATGAAGCAGCCGGTGCCGTAGGTGTTCTTCGCGAGGCCGCGCTCGAAACAGCCCTGTCCGAACAGGGCGGCCTGCTGGTCGCCCGCGATGCCGGCGATCGGGACCGGGGCGCCGAAGATCCCGGGATCGGTCTCGCCGTAGAATCCGCTGGAAAGCCGGACCTCGGGCAGCAGGCTGCGGGGGACCTCGAACAGGCGGAGGAGGTCGTCGTCCCAGCCGCCGGTGAGCAGGTTGTAGAGCAGCGTCCGCGAGGCGTTGGTCGCGTCGGTTGCATGCAGGCGACCGCCGGTCAGGTTCCAGACGAGCCACGAGTCGACGGTGCCGAAGGCAAGTTCGCCGCGGCGCGCGCGCTCCCGCGCCCCCGGCACGTGGTCGAGGATCCAGCGCAGCTTGGTGCCGGAGAAGTAGGGATCGATCACGAGGCCGGTCTTCGCCTGCACCTCCGCGGTGTGGCCGGAGCGGACGAGTTCGTCGCAGAAGGCGGCGGTGCGGCGGTCCTGCCAGACGATCGCGTTGCCGACCGGCTCGCCGGTGCGGCGGTCCCAGACGACGGTCGTCTCGCGCTGGTTCGTGATGCCGATCGCGGCGACGTCGCCCGCGCCGAGTCCGGCCGCCGTCAGCGCCTCGCGAGCGGTGCCGATCTGGGTGGACGCGATCTCGCGCGGGTCATGTTCGACCCAGCCCGGCTGCGGGTAGACCTGCCGGAACTCCCGCTGCGCCGAGGCAAGGATCGCGCCCGAGCGGTCGACGACGACCGCGCGGGAACTGGTGGTTCCCTGGTCCAGCGCCAGGATGACGGACCTCGTCGCGCCCATGCGCCGAGTTCACTCCCGCGGCGCGGCCGTGTCAATCCGCCATGAGGGAGCACATACCATTGGCAAGGCAGAATCGACGCAGTTGACCTACATCATGGCGACCAAAGAGCAACGCTCCTAAAGAGGAACAACGTCCAACTCAAAGGAAGTCGAACTTCAGAGGATAGGCGCGGCACGTCGGCGAACTCTCCTGTGCGGATCAGCGCCGCTCCGAAAGGTATCCGTCTCGCACAGGCTGTTCCGGAATCCCATGTCGTTGGACTTCCTTCCTCTCTATTCCACGTATCTTCTATGGAGTTCCGTGTTTCCCTCTCCCTGAATGATCTACTACTTCCCGCGCAGACGTTCCCAAGTCCCAACGGAATAACTCTGGCGTGGGTCGACACCTTGTCTCGTCAGCGCAGACATGGTATGGGTTCATCTCATGATCGGCTGTAATCATGATTTCTGCTCACTGCGTCCGGTTGTTTCCTGTCTTCGCGGGATGACCAAGGATGTACATTCGCTAGCTATTACTGGCGCGAGGCAAGTGAACGCTGGCGGAGCCAAGCGAAGTCGGTGCAGTGTCCGCCGGTGCTTTGTGAGTCCGGAGGTCTCTTGACGTATGGCTACGCTCCTGCCCGACCAGATCGTGTATTTCAAGCGAGGCGAGATGGAGAAGTTGGCTTATCCCCCTCCATGTAATGCGATGCTGTCTATCGGTGTTCATCCAGGTGCGCTGAAGGCACGCCATCTGAGTTCGATCACTCAAGTCGTCGCCTTCTGTGACGGGCAGGCTTCATGGACCGCTGCCGTCGATGAAGGTCAACTCGAGTGTGGCGACGAGACCATGCCGGAGAGTCGTCAGGCGATCACGCAAGGTCTCTTCCGAGGATCTAGACTCTGGGACGTCATTGACCCTGGTTTGCTTACCGTCAGTACTGTGATGAGACCGTACAAGACGATCTACGATGGCGGACGACCGTGGATCGTGATTGGTGAACTGGACGTCGGCGAGTTGCTCGCTGTCCCGCTGAATGAACCCAGTAACCCGAAGGAATACACACCCATCGTTGACAGGAAGGCACTCCTATTCCCGAACTCAAAGACATCACAGATTGAACTGCCCCACCTGTGGTCCTTCCCAACGGCAAGTAGGCGCATGGGCCAAGTTGAACCATCCGCGCGTGATAAGCTGAGGAAGAAGATGGAGCCGTGGTTGGTTTGAGCGGTTCATCATGGGGTGTTGCCCTTCGAGGATGTGACGCTTCGCGACAGGCTTCGCGAGTGCGCGATCACTTGTCACCCGCGCGTCCCTGCCAAACCTGCAAAGCAGTCACTTGGACGGATGCTCCCGGAAGAACCTCACGATCAGCGGCGGGGCCTCGTCGGGGAACTTGTGGGTTCCGGGGTGGATGAACTCGACGAGCGGCGCCCCCACCTTCGAGACGTACTGCGTGCACATCGGCGCCCAGGGCGCGCCCGCGCCGCACTGATTGAGGGTGCGGACGGCGTCCATCGCGGCGCGTTGCCACTCGAACTTCACGAGCGGGTCCGCCGTGCCGCCGATGTGCATGACCGGCAGGGGATGCGGGCGTTTCCCGGGATCCGCGTTACGGATTCCGGCGGCGGCGGACGGCGCGATCGCCGCGAGCCGGTCGCCGCGCGCGAGCCAGAGCAGGTAGGTGAAGCCGCCGCCGTTCGAGTGCCCGGTCGAGTAGACGCGGTTCGTGTCGATGCGGAAGTCCTTCCGCATCGCCTCCAGCATCGCGTCGAAGAACTTGAGATCCCGGTCGCCCTGCGCGCCGACCGAATGCTGCCAGCCGGGCCGCTTCCCCTCGGGGTCGGTCAGCCGCCCGGGCGTGTTGAGGCCCTGCGGGTATACGACGACCGCCTCGGGCCAGAGGGTGTGGATGCCGAACGAACGCGAGATGTTCTCCATGGACCCGCCGTGGCCGTGGAAGACGAAGACGAGCGGCGGGGGATTCGTCGACGCCTTCGCCGGCGCGCAGACCAGCGCGACGCGCTGCGTTCCGTCGATCGTCCATTCGCGTCGCGCCGGGGCATCGGCGGCATGGGTGGCGACGGTCGGAAGGGCGGTTGCAAGCAACAGGGCAATGGCTTTCGGCGTCATGGCGTCCGGGCTCCCCTGGGGGTTGTTGGAGGCGAGCATACCGCGCGCCGCGCGCCGCGGGAAGCGCCGGGGCCCGCCCCGCCGCGCCCCGCACCATCGTGCGAAGGCCGGCGGGATCTGGCTACCGCCCCGTCGGGCGGCTACACTCCGCCTGTTTCAGGAGGATCCCGATGAACCGAATGTGGCTGGCGGCGGGAGTGGCGTGGGGGCTGACGGTCGCGGGGCGCGCGGCGGAACCGGCGTCGGCGCCGAAGGGCGAGCCGACGAACGCGGCCGAGGCGGCGCTGCAGAAGAAATACGGCGACAAGCTCAAGCCCGCGGACTACGCGGCCTACCGGGCGCTCGTCGCGGCGCTGCCGGCGGACGAGCAGGCGTGGGAGCGCGTGCTCGAGGACCAGCTCGGCGGCTTCTACTTCCAGATCCACGTGCGCGACCGCCTCGCGAAGCGCGAGACCGCGTGGACCTTCGTGAAGGACGATCCCGCGCTGCCACGCGTGCTTCTCATCGGCGACTCGATCTCCCGCGCCTACACGCTCGATGTGCGGAAGGCTCTGGCCGGGAAGGCCAACGTCCACCGCGCACCGGCCAACTGCGGTCCGACCGACACCGGGCTGAAGTGCTTCGACGTCTGGCTCGGCACGGGGCGATGGGACATCGTCCACGTCAACTTCGGGATCCACGACCGGCGCAAGACGCCGGAGCAGTACGCGGCGAATCTCGAGAAGGTCGTCGAGCGGCTGAAGGCGACCGGCGCGAAGCTCGTCTGGGCGCGGACGACGCCATTCCGTGACAAGGACTCGAAGACCGAGGACGGCAGCGTCGCGCTCAACGCGACCGCCGACGCGGTCATGAAGAAGCACGGCATCCCGATCAACGATCTCCACGCGGCGATCCTGCCGTCCGTCGCGACCGCGCGCGGCGAGGACGGCACGCACTTCAATTCCGACGGCGTCCGCATCCTCGCCGCCCAGGTCGTGAAGTGCCTCGAGCCGATGCTCAGATGAGCAGCCCGGCGATCGCGGCGGTCATGAAGCAGGCGAGGGAGGCGGCGGCGAGGGCGCGCAGACCGAGGCGGGCGAGGTCGGGCCGGCGCTCCGGCGCGAGCGCGCCGATGCCGCCGATCTGGATGCCGATCGACGCGAAGTTCGAGAAGCCGCACAGGGCGTAGCTTGCGATCACGAAGGAGCGGTGGCTGATGAAGGCCGGGTCCTTCGCCGCCGCCTCGGCGAGGTGCGAGTAGGCGACCAGTTCGTTGAGCACGGTCTTCTCGCCCAGCAGCCGGCCCACCTCGGCGCAGTCGGCCGCGGGCGTGCCCATCAGCCACGCGAGCGGGGAGAACAGCCAGCCGAGGATCGTCTCGAACCGGAGCTCCGGGTGCCCGAAGAGCCCGCCGCACAGCCCCACCAGCCAGTTGGCAAGCGCGAGGAGACCGAGAAAGGCGACCAGCATCGCGCCGACATTGAAGGCGAGCTGCAGGCCGGTCGATGCGCCGCTGGCCGCGGCGTCGATCACGTTCACGCTCGGGTCCTTGTACGTGAACTCGAGCCGGCCGGCGGTCTCCGGGGCCCCGGTCTCGGGCATGAGCAGCTTCGCCATCACCAGCGCCGCCGGGGCCGACATCACCGAGGCCGCGAGCAGGTGCCCCGCGATGTCGGGATAGAAGCCCCGCAGCATGCCGACGTAGGCGGCCATGACGCCGCCCGCGATGGTCGCCATGCCGCCGGTCATGACGCAGAGCAATTCCGACGGCGTCATCCGCGCGACATAGGGCCGGACCATCAGCGGCGCCTCGGTCTGCCCGACGAAGATGTTGGCCGCCGCCGACAGCGTCTCCGCGCCGGAGGTCCGGCAGGTTCGGAACATGATCCGAGCGAAGAACATCACGAGCCGCTGCATGATGCCGAAGTAGTAGAGGATCGAGATCAGCGACGAGAAGAACACGATCGTGGTCAGCACCTGGAAGGCGAAGTAGAAGCCCATCGTGCCCGGCTGGTCGGGCGGGATCGCGAGCGTCCCGAAGACGAACTTCGCGCCCTCGAACTGGAACTGCAGGAGCTTGCCGACGGCGACGTTCAGCAGGTCGAAGACCCACCGTCCGGGAGCGGTCTTGAGGATCAGCAGGGCGAACGCGACCTGCAGGCCGAGCCCCCACGCGACCAGGCGCCAGTTCACGGCGCGGCGGTTGGTCGAGAAGGCGTAGGCCAGGCCGACCATGACCCCGAGGCCGAGAAGGCTGATCCATCGTTCCATGCGGCGGCGACCCTACCACGGCGGCTGCCGGACATGGAACTCCGATCCGCCGGGGCGGCGTCCCTGACAGGACCACAGGATGGAGCGGGGGTGCCGCACCCGCCCCTGCCGTCCGGGCCATCCTTGTGATCCCGTGATCCTGTCCGTCCGGAGGGCGCATATGCCGCTTGACGGGCAGGCGGCGAAGGCCTACACAGGCGGCATGGGCACGTTGCTCGGCATCGCCTTCCTGGTGGCGCTGGCCCTGTTCCTTCTGGGCTGGCTCGTGCCGCTGGTCATCGGCATACGCCGCTCGTCCCGCCACCGAGGCGGAACTGCGCTGATCATCGTGGGCGGCGTGTGGGGCGCCGCGGCGCTCGGCCTGATCGCCCTCGGGGCCGTGGCGGCCATCGGGTTCAGCCGCGTGGCCCAGCGGGCGGAACCCAAGGTGTTCGACGCGGCGGCGCATGCCGGGGCCAAGGGGGTCATCCGCACCGCCTGCACGGGCGGGACGACCCTGACGGTGCAGGACGACGCGGGAAGCCCCCCGCTGCGACTGGAATCGACGAACGGCGTCCTGGCCTCGCCCGCGGGCACGCTGCGTCTTCAGCATTTCACGACGGCCGCAACCGGCGCGGACGGGGCGGCGTGGACGGTCGCCGGGTACAACTTCAGTCGCGAGATTCAAACCCTCACCGTGTTGCCCAACGGCACGACCGACGTTGCGCTGGGGCCGCCGTACCGGGCCGTGGTGACGCCGTCGAAGGCGGGCGACGGCCAGCAGGCGTTCGACCTGAAGATCACGGGGGCCGATGGAAGCCGGGTCTCCCTGTACGTGCAGGCCGTCCGTCGGAAGCCGCTCCAGTTCGAGGTCCTTGACGCCGCCGGCCGCAGCGTGTGGACCGGCAACTTCGAGTATGGCTGAGGAGGCACCTGCCGGTACTCGGGTCGAGTGCCAGACAACGTCCGAGGGAAGTTGAGGGTCCGTCCGCTTCTCCCGGCGCCCCCGTTCCCCGTCGAGATCGTCGAGACGCCCTGGGAGCGCTGAGCCGGGATCAGACCTCCGTGCCGTCCGGCAGCATCAGCCGCGGGCACGTCGCATGCATCACGCACCGCGTTGGCGGGCCGTGGGAGTGCTTGTGGTTGTGCGCCTCGTTCATCGCCATGTAGAAGAGGTGCCACTGCCCGCCGTCGCGGACGGCCGCGTGATTCGCGTAGATCGCGTACGAGTCCGGCTCGCCGGGCCGTCCGCGCGGGATCCATGCTCCGCGATGCGGTCGCTCCCACGCGACGCCGTCCTTCGAGAAACACATCTCGAGGTCCATCGTCTGCGCGCCGCAGCGGTAGTGGCCGAGCATGCCGATGCGGCCGGCGGGCGTGTGGGTGACGGCAAGGTAGTAGAACTGCTGGTCGGGCGGATCCTCCGCGTCCGGCACGAGGATCCGCCGCCGGCCGCCCCACACGAGGCCGTCGGCGCTCGTGTAGCGGTCGATCACGCGCACCCAGCCCGGGCAGTTGTCGTGCGCGATCCAGCGCGGATCGTCCTTCGCGACCTCGAGCAGGCCGACGGAGTACATCTCCCAGGTTCCGTCGGGCAGGCGGTACACGTTCGTCGCATCGTTGGACACCAGCCCCGCGGGCACCCAGGGCTCGCCCGGGGGCGACGAGGCCTTCTGCGCGGCGCGCCGGGCGAGGCCCGCCTCGCGGGCCGCGTCGCCGCCGACCGCGCGGTCGGCCGGGTGGTAGAGGCACGCACGGTGCGGGTCCAGCACCCGGTAGCGGCGGCCGTCGTCGCTTTCCGCCGCGAGGTACCGCACGATCTTCGGACCGTGCGCCCAGAAGTAGAGCCGGTGCCGGCCGCCGGGGAGTCCGATGTGGACCGACTGCACCGGCCGCCAGCCGTCCGGCAGGTTGCCGATCGCAAGGCCCGCGTCGGCCGGCTCCCCGGGGGTCAGCACCGCGAACGTCCGCCGCATGGGCCCGCCCGGGACGCCCTCGGCGAAGCCGACGTTCTTCGCCACGTCCGGGCCCGACAGCGAGGTCCAGAGCCGCCAGCGGCCGCCGCCCAGCGGTTCGGCAACGGATGTGAAGTTCTGGATCCAGCCCGACTCGTCGGAGGCAAGCACGATGCCGTGCTTGCGCCACGGGTGACGCCTGTCCGGCGCGCCGGTCCCGCCCGCGCTCCGGCATCCGGCCGTCCCCAAACCCGCCAGCATCGCCGCGCCGCCGGCCGCGCGTCCGAGGAATGCCCGTCGCCGCATGGGGGTCGTCCCGAAGGTGGAGAGGCGGGGGGTGGGGGAGGTCATCGGGACACCGCGCGGCGCTGCGAGATCCGCCCCTCCGGCCATCCGAGAGCGCGACCGACCTCGATGGCGTACCCGGCCGCCCCGCCCGAGTCGACCAGCGTCACCGGCCCCCGCCCCGCGGCCATCGCCACCGCCTGCGGGATGTCGAGCACCTTCAGCACGTTCAGGTAATCGGGCCCCTGCATGTGCGAGGCCGGGAGGGCCGCGATGTCGAGGGCGGCGACGCCCGGCTCGAAGAGCGAGGCGTACAGCGCGTTGACGCCCTGGTCGCCGCCGCCCGCCAGGGTCAGCGGAACGGATGCGAAGCCGTCCATCGCCCGCAGGGTCTGCACCGCGCGGCGGATGTCCCACACCCGCATGCCGTCGACCGTCTGGCCGAGCAGCATGAAGCGCCGCCGCATGTGGGTCTGTCGCTTCGCGTCGCCGGACCACGAGGTGAGCCCGAGGTGCCGCGGGATCACGGCGGCCAGCGCCGCGCCGCCGGCGACCGCCTGCGCGACGCGCTCGACCGACGGGATCCCCGCCGCGATCAGGGCCTCCGTGATGTTCGTGCCGGCCGCCGTCGCAAGCCGGTTCGTCGGCATCAGCCCGGCGCCGTCGCCGACCACGAGCCGGACCGACGTCGGGGGCTCCGCGGACCTCATCATGTACAGCCGAAGCCGCACGTGCGGCTGGCTCGTGAAGTCCCAGGCGTCGAAGCGCACGCCGCCGGCCTGTTCCGAGAAGGCGGGGACCGCGTCCGGCGGACCGGCGTCCGCGGGCCAGCCGGCGAAGCACTTCGCGCGGAGGCCGTCCATCCAGGCGGCGCACCGGTTCGACCATGCCGCGACGGACTCGGGGATCGCCGGCGCCGGCGCCATGCGCCCCCAGAGCGACTGCACGTTCGTGTTGATCTGGTCCGCGGGGATCCGGTCCAGAGCGCGGAGGTCGGCCGGGGCGAACATCTTCAGCGCGGCGTCCCCGATCGGCGGATCCTCGCCCTTCAGGTGCCGGTTGAACCAGCGGAACACCGGCACCTGGAGATCCTGCGTGTCCTTGTGGGGTCCCGGGCCGATGACGAGTCCGAGGTTCGCCGCGGCTCCGTGGAGGGCGTAGATGCGCCGGAGGAACCCGTGCGTCCGCATCACGCCGTCGAGCGGGAAGATCGCGTCGGAATCCGTATTGACCAGCAACAGCGGGCGCGGGGCGCAAAGGGCGGCGAGGAGGGGGTAGTCCCAGCGATGGGTGTTGACGAGGAACATGCAGTCGCAGTGCCCCTCGACGGCCCCGTCCACGACGTGGTTCCGCAGGTCCGTGAGGCCCGCGACCGGAGCGACCGCGGCCACGCGGTCATCCAGCGCGGCGATCGTCCACGAATAGGATCCGCCGCCGGACCGGCCGGTGAGCCCCACGCGCCCCATGTCGACCTCGGGCCGGGTCGCGAGGTAGTCCAGCGCGCGGATGCCCGTCCACGCCTCGACGCCGGCCGGGGTGTACCCGCGGGAGTTCCACCACCACTGGCCCTGCCGGTACGTCCCGTGGTGTTCGCCGCGGATCTCGCCGAGCTGGACCGTGTCGACGACGAGGCACACGTAGCCGTGCCGCGCGAACCAGATGCCGTGGTGCTGGTAGCCGGTCTTGTTGCCGCACGAGACGCCATTCGTCACGACGCTGCTGTGGCCGCAGGCGTAGAGCACGGCCGGCGCCGGGCCGGCCTGGGCGCGCGGCCGGTAGAGGTTCGCGGTGACGTAGAGCCCGGGCGCCGATTGGAAGTGGAGCTTCTCGACGAGGAACTGCTCCTGCGTGAGGACGCCCGTGACGACGGCCTTCAGGTCCGTGCGCTCCGGCATCGGGTCGAGCCCGAGCATCTCCGCCGCCTGCCGGCGCAGTTCGCCGCGCCGGGCGGACCAGTCGTCGCGCGTCCGGATCGACGCGAGGGAGTTGGAGGCCACCTGCGCCGTCTCGGCGGCGAAGTAATCCGCCGCCATGCGGTCCCCCGGCCATCCCTGCGAGGGCAGGGGCGCCGCGCGGGAGGCCCCGGCGGCCAGGAGGGGGAGGATCATGGCGGGAATGCGGAGGGAGCCGTTCATGCGCCCAGCATGGAACGCCCCCCGTGCCGCGTCAATCCCCGGACGCGGCGCCGGCGGCTCAGCGCCACGCGCGGGACAGGATGAAGTCGCAACTGACCGCCTTCTCCATCAGGTCGATCGGCAGGTAGAAATACTGGTTGGCGGCCTCGAACCCGATGCGCGAGTCGGCGCGGGCGATGGCGAGCAGTTCGACGGCCAGCCGCAGTTCGTCCGCCGCGAGCCGCCTCGCCTCCGCGATCCGCGCGGCGCGCTCGTCCGGCGCGGGCGGCGCCTTCGCGTCGAGGAGACGGTCGCGCAGCGCGGTGAACCGGGCCTGGTTCGCAACGCTCGCGAAGTGGAGCTGCGCGGCGCGGGCGAAGCGGACCTCGGCGAGGGCGTCGGCGCGCCGGTCCGCCGGGGCCGCCGCCGCCGCGGCCTCGAGGTCCGGCAGTCCCGTCGCCCAGCCGTCGGCCATCTTCGCGAACTGCGCCGCGAGCACGTCGGCCGGATAGGGGCCGCGCCAGCCGGCGAGATCGTCGTAGGGGATCCCGGTCATTGTGGACCTGTAGCCGGTCGGCTCCGCGTACAGCAGGTTGGCCGGGCCCATCTGGACGGGGCAGCGGTAGATGACGCCGGTGTTGAACGGGTATTCGCGGAAGGCGGCGGAGAAGGCGCTCCATGCGCGACGGGCGCGGGCGGCGCCGGCCTCGCCGAACCGCTCGCGGGCGACGGCGTCGAGCACGGCCGCGGGGTCCGGAGGCGGGCGCGCCTCGAATCGGCGCGCGATGTCGAGATTCGGCGACGGGTAGCCGCCGAGGCTCCAGCTCAGCATCAGGCCGTCGACGCCGCTGCGCGCGAGGTTCGAACCGTGCTCGGCGACGAGGTCCATCACCGGCAGGTAGGGCACCGTCGAGATCTCCCACGTGTTGTTGAGCTGGACCTTGGCGACCGTGCGCAGGCCGGCCTCGCGGGCGAGGGCCCAGTGGCGCGCCGCGCGCGGGCCGGGGCCGACGGACGAGATCGAGTACTCGCCGACCGCCGACGTCACGCCGCCGCGGACGATCGGGAGCGACCACTCGCTGACGGACTGCAGCATCACGGACTTCGGCAGCCGCGCGATCGCGTCGGCGCTCCAGTCGTCCTTCCAGCCCCAGTCCCATGCGATCACATCCGCCCCCGGCGCCGCGCGGTGCACCCCCGCCTCGATGGTCGCGTTGACCTCCGCGATGATCTCCGCCGCGGGGCGGTCCCTGCAGCGCGGGCACTGCGAGTGCTTGTGGTGCGAGGCGCAACTCGTCAGGTTCTCCGACGCCGTGATGGTGAAGACGCCTCCGAGGCCGGGCACGCGCTCGAACACGTACGCCAGCGAATCGGCGAGCCACTGCCGGACCTCCGGACGCGACGTGCAGAAGGCGACCGTGTCGCCCTCGCGCACGCCGGCGAGTTCCGCGCGGCCCGGTGCCTCGAAGAACGACGCGGGCATGCCGCGCGGCTCGTTCATGTAGAGGACGACGCGGATCCCGTGCCGCCCGGCCCGATCCACGAGGGCGCGCAGGCTCTCGAGGCGCTTCGCGTGACCCTCGCCGAACTCCGGGAACCGCGGGCTGGGCGCCAGCGTGCGCAGCACGGTGTGCAGCCAGACGCCGCTGACGCCGGCATCGGCGAGGCGGGCGAGGAGGCCGTCGGGGTAGGGGTCGAGGTCGGGCCGCATCAACGGGTCGCCGTACGGCGCAAAGTAGGAGTAGATGTACCGCAGCCGCCGCGATGGAGGGCCCGGCTCCGTCCGGGCCGCGGGGACGGCCGGCACGGAGGCCGGCCCTCCATTCGGCGCACAGAGGTCGGCCACGAACCGGAAGCGCGGCTCCTCGGGGACCGCCAGCGCTCCGGCGAGCTGCGTGCGGACGAAGGCGGCGATCTCCGCGGCGCGGGCGCGCGAGGGGTCGTCCGGCGGCGCCCATGCCAGCGGCTCGCATTTCGGCTTCAGGTTGCCGAACTTGTGAAACAGGAAGTCGTCCTCGCGCAGGGCGTCGGCGAGGCGCTCCGGCGACATGCCAACGAGCGGCAGGATCTGTTCGTAGGGCAGCAGGTGCCAGTTGCGGCGGAGGATCGTGATATAGCCGCGCGTGCGCCACTCGGGTGCGATGCCGCCCTGCGGCGGGAGACCCATCGAGGCGGCGAGGTCCGCGACCTGCGCCTCCGTCGCGCCGAGCGCCGCGGCGAGCGTCCGCGCCGGCACGGCCGGCCAGTTGCGCCAGACGACGGCGTGGAGCCGGTCCGGGAAATGCGGGCACGCCACCGGCGCCGGCGCGGAGCCCTCGGGCAGGAGGCCCGGACCCGCGTGGGCCGTGGCGACAAGCAGCAGGACGGCCCCGATCTTCCAAGGATTGGACATCATCGCCGCACCGCCTTCCAAGGGTTGGAATTCCGCGGCCATCTTGCACCCGTCCGCCCGTTCCCGCCAAGCCTGCCGGAACGGATCAGGCGGTGGCGAGGATGACGTGGATCTCGCCGGGGCCGTGGACGCCGATGGTCAGGGTCATCTCGATGTCGGCGGTGCGGGAGGGGCCGGTGACGATCGCGCCCGCGGAGCATGCCCGGACCGCCGGCAGCGCAAGGGCTTCGGCGACGGTGGCGACGAGGCGCGAGGCGTCGAGGACGGCGATGTGCATCGACGGGACCAGCGAGGCCGTCAGCGGCCTCCCGTGCCCGCCGGCGAGCACGATCGACCCGGTCTCGGCGATCCCCGCCAGCGCGCCCGTCAGACCCGCGCGAATCGACTCGGCCGGCCCGCGCTGCGCCTCGATGCCGGCGGCCCCGAGCGCCGTGGCGTCGACGTGGGGGACGTCGCCACCCATCTGGATATGCGTGATGCCCCGCTCCGCGAGCAGGGCCTCGACTGTCGCCTGCACCCCGCCGGGCGGAACAATATGCACGATTCCGCCCAGCGCCGTCAGTTCGCGGTGGAACCGCCCGATGAGATCCCCCGCCTCCGCACCCGCGGCACCGGTATCTGCCGGCGCCGGCTGCCCATCCCCGGTCCCCGCCCGCCGCTTCCCGATTCCGGCCTCCCGGCTTCCCTCTCCCGCCTCCTCCCCCCACCGCGCCCGGAACGCCCTCGCCGCGGGCAGCGGGAAGTCCTTGCTGAGGCCCCACCCGGTGAAGGCCGGGAGGCGCATCCAGCCGTCGCGGTGCGGGACGAGCCGGGCCGCGAGGGCGGCGAGACGCTGGCCGGCGGCGAACAGACGCGGGCGGCGGGCGACGGCGCGGAAGGCGCGGAGCCCCGCGCGCACGGCGGGGGGCAGGCCGGCGCCCTCGGCGGGTCGCGAGCCCGGTGCGTGCGGCGTTTCGCCGGCGCGGACGCGGAGCAGGAGTCCGGGCAGGTCGATGTCGACGGGGCACGCCTCGCGGCACGCGCCGCACAGCGACGAGGCCTGGGCGAGGTGGCCGTAGGTCTCGCAGCCGAAGAGGCCCGGCGAAACGACCGAGCCGATCGGGCCGGGGTAGGGCGCGATCGAGCCGTCGCGGCCGAGGTAGGCGTGGCCGCCGGCTTCGCGGAACACCGGGCAGATGTTGAGACACGCGCCGCAGCGGATGCACGCCAGGGCCTCGGCGAGAGGCGAGTCGCGCAGCGCGCGGCGGCCGTTGTCGACGAGGACCAGGTGTCGTTCGCGCGGGCCGTCGTCGTCCTCCGCGCGCCGCGGCGAATGGATCAGGCTCGTGTAGACGCTCAGCGTCTGGCCTGTCGCCGAGCGCGGCAGCAGCGAGAGGAAGAGCGCAAGGTCGTCCATCGTCGGCACCAGCCGCTCGATCCCCATCAGGGCGACGTGGACGGGCGGCACGGTCGTGCACATCCGGCCGTTGCCCTCGTTCGTGACGATCGCGAGCGTGCCGGTCTCGACCACGCCGAAGTTCACGCCCGAGACGCCGGCGTCGGCGGTGAGGAAGACCTCGCGCAGCACGCGCCGGGCGGTGGAGGTCAGCGCGGGGATGTCCTCGGTGTACGGGATGCCGAGCCTGTCGGCGAAGAGGCGGCCGACATCCTGCCGCCGCAGGTGGACGGCGGGCGTGATGATGTGGCTCGGGCGTTCGCCGCGGAGCTGGACGATGTACTCGCCCAGATCGGTCTCGACGGCGCGGATGCCGCGCTCCGCCAGCGCGTGGTTGAGGTTGATCTCCTCGGAGACCATCGACTTCGCCTTGGCGACCAGCGGCGGCCGGGCGGCGGCCGGCGGGCGTCGGCGGACGGCGTCGCCGACGATCTCCAGCACGAGTCGGACGGCTTCGGCGCCGTCCTTCGCGCGGTGGACCGTCACACCGTTGGCCTCGACGCGGTCGACGAACCGCTCGAGATGCTCGTCCAGCCGGGCGACGATATCGGCTTTCACCGCGTGCGCCCGCGCGCGCCGCGCCGCGTGGTCGGGCACCTGCGCGAAGGCGGCCAGGCGGCCGGCCTTCCGGCGGGCGGCATTGTTGTCCAACGCCGCCTGCAGGTTGGCGTCGCCGAGGGATGCGCGGATCCTCTGGCGGAACGGGTTCACGGTCTTGTCGCCTCCGCGCCTGGCAGGGCCACACCAAGACGCAAAGCGCGCGAAGAGGAAGGCGGATGACCACGAAGGCCCAGAGGGCGCAAGGGAAGACCGGGCAGGCAGGAGGGATCCCGTCCGTGCCCGTCCGCGTCCGTCCGTGTCCGTCCGTGGGGGGTCTTCGCCTCATTCATGCGCCAGCACCTCGGCGATGTGGACGACGCGGGGCGATTTGAGCTGCCTGCGCAGGCCGCCCTGGATGTGCATGAGGCAGCCGGTGTCGGCGACGACGAGGGTGGGGGCGCCGGTCGATTCGAGGTTGTCGATCTTGCGCGTCAGAAACTCGGCGGAGAGTTCCGGGTGCTCGACGGAGAACACGCCGCCGAAGCCGCAGCATTCGTCGTGGCCGGGGAGGTCGACGATCTCGGCGTCGCGCACGGAAGCCAGCAGCGCGCGCGGCTGGCGGTCGACGCCGAGGCCGCGCAGCAGGTGGCAGGAGGCGTGGTACGCGAGCTTCCCGGGCCACCGCGCCCCCGGCGTCGGCGCGCCGGGCCCCGCGCAGAGGCCGAGGCCGTCGACGAGATACTCGGTGAACTCGAAGGTCCGCTCGGCGAGGGTCGTGGCGCGGGCGAGCCATTCCGGGTCGTCGCGGAACAGCTCGAGGTAGCCGTGGCGCACCATCGCGGCGCAGGAGCCGGACGGGATCACGACGGGGCCGCGGGTGGCCTCGAAGATGCGGATCGTGTGTTCCGCCAGCGGGCGCGCGTCGGACCGCAGGCCGGCGTTGAACGCCGGCTGGCCGCAGCAGGTCTGGCCGGCGGGGAACTCGACCCGGACGCCGGCGCGGCGCAGCACGCGGACCATCGCCTCCCCGATCCCCGGGAAGAACGTGTCGACAAGGCACGTCACGAAGAGCTGGACCGCGTCCGGCATGGGGCCACGATGGGGGATCGCGGCCGTCGCGTCAACCGGGCGCGTTTTGTGGTAGGCTCGTGGGCGTCGGGGCCGGGGACCGGTTCCGTGCGCGGGAGGCCGATCATGAGCGTTTCCAGGCTGGCGTGGGTCGCGGTGGCCGCGACGTGTGTGTCGGTGTCCGTCCGTGCGGCGGGCGGTGCATGGCTGACGGATTTCGATGCGGCCAGGGCCGCCGCGGAGAAGGACGGCAAGCACCTGCTCGTGGATTTCAGCGGGTCCGACTGGTGCGGCTGGTGCATCAAGCTGGACGTTGAGGTCTTCAGCAAGCCGGAGTTCACCGATGCCGCCGGGAAGGATTTCACGCTCTGCGTGCTCGACTTCCCCAACAAGCCGGAGAACCGGGCGAAGATCCCGGAGGCACTTCAGGCGCGCAATCGAGACCTGATGAAGAAGCACGGGGTGCAGGGGTTTCCGACGGTCCTGCTCTTTGACGCGAAAGGGACCCTGTACGCCCGGACAGGCTACCGGCCCGGGGGTCCCGGGCCGTACCTGGCCCATCTGGCGGAACTGAAGAAGGGCAAGGCTCTCGGGGACGAGCTCTTCGCCAAGGCGCGCCAGCCCGGGCTGGCCGGGGCCGAGAAGGCCCGGGCGCTCGACGCGGCGCTGGCGGCCGTGCCCGAGTCGATGATGGGCGACCACCTGGCCGACCTCGAGGAAGTGGTTCGCCTCGATGCGGACGGCGCGCTCGGCCTGAAGCCCAAGCACCAGCGGCGTCTGCTGTTGGAGAAGGCGCGGGCGGCGCGCGAGGCCCGCGACACGGCGGGCGCGCTCAAGCTCTACGAGCAGATCCTCGCCGAAACGAAACCCTCCGGAGAGGAATTGCAGGACCTCCTGATGGACAAGTCATCGCTTCTCTACGCCTCCGACAACAAGGAGGCTGCGAAGAAGGCCATGGACGAGGCCCTGGCCGCGGCGCCGGACAGCAAGAACGCCGAGCGCATCCGCGCCCTCCGCGCGCGAGTCTTCCCCGACGCGCCTGCGAAGCCGTAGTCCCGGCTCTCCGCACCGCCCGGGCAACCCCCGGCCGGACGCATCCGCGCCCGGCGATTCCTTTTTTTGCCTTGTCCCTTCACGGGGTCTTCGGAGATAAAGCGGCATACTGGGTTGTGCCGTGCCGGGATGGTCGGTCCGGGACGCCGGGAGGATGGGATGAACTTGAGACTCACGCGGGCGGGAACGGGTCGGTTTCGGACGGGAATCGGAGCGACCGCGGCAGCCCTCGCCGTGGCGTTCTGTGGCGCGGCCGGAGCCCAGGTTTCCACCAACCTCTGGGGACCCGGCGTCGGCGGCGACTGGAACACCGGCTCCAACTGGACCAACGGCGTCCCGCCGAACGGCGCGGGCCAGTACGTCCAGATCACCGGCCAGACCAACCTGGGGAGCGGGTTCACGGCCAACGGGACGCTCACGCTCAACGCGAGCAACACCGTCGGCTACCTGATCTGGGGCGACCGCGACCGCGGGTCGCAGGTGGACATCCGCAGCGTGCCGGGCACCGGGACGCTCGTCTTCGACACCGGCGACGGTACGATGGCGCTCCTGTCGCACGGCTCGGGCGACATGAACCTCGATATCGGCAACGGCGGCGACGACACCGACGCCGGCATCCACGTGTTCGACTCCGAGGGGCTCTACATCGACAACTGGCAGACCCTGTACCTGTACGGCGGAGCGACGAACTCCCGGGCCCTGGACGGCGGCGGGCACGACATCGTCAAGGGCGAGGACGGCACGCTCGTCATCCAGCGCATCACGACGAACGTCAACAACTTCGTCGTTCGCGACGGCAAGGTGCAGTGGAACCTCGAGGGCAACGTCGCGCTGCTGCCGCAGATCGCGAACCTCGTCGTCGGGGCGGCCCCGGGCGTCGTCGATTCCGGCGCCGCGCACCCGCTGACGAACCGCGTCCACGCCCAGGAGGGCACCGTCAACGACCGCATCCAGCTTCCGATCGCCCAGTTGATCGGCCTGAACCAGACCAACTACGGATCGCAGGCCGTGCAGCTGACCAACACGTTCAACGTGACGATGAACCGCGGCATCCTGCAGCTCTACAACCGGCCGTCGACCAACGGCGCTCCGGCGGTCCTCGCCGGCAACATCACGCTCAACGGCGACGCCGACGAGTCGGTCATCTGGGCCGAGTCGCAGGACCTCGGCGCGGTGACCAGCAGCGTGCGCCAGATGATCTTCTCCGGCACGCTCGGCGGCACCGGCGGCTTCACGAAGATGTCCAGCGGCGAGATGACGCTCCACGGGACGAACACCTTCACGGGCGTCCTCAACATCAACCGCGAGTTCGACCGGGGCCGCGGCACCTACGGCGGCGTCGCGCTGCGCGAGGGCGGGGCGGTCACGTCGCTGGAGGGCGTCAACCTGATCCGCAACGGATCGCTCTATCTCGACAACAGCGCCGTCAACATGGGCGACCGGGTCAACGACGCCGCGTGGATCGTCGCCGACGGCCGCAGCCGCATCGAAATCCTCGGCAACGCGTCCGCGGCGTCGTCCGAGACCCTGGGCGCCATCACGAACCGGCTCGGCCGCCTCGCCATCGAGCTGGACTCGGACAACGCGACGCCGCAGGCGCAGGCGCTGAGCATCGCCAGCCTGACGCGCTCCGTCGGCGGCGCGATCGGCTTCCACGCCAGCGACACGCGCCAGGGCGTGTGGGCGACGAACGCCGGCGCCGCCTACACGGTCAACCTGCTCGACGGCGGCGCCTCGCTCGCCCAGGTCGGCGGCGGCGGCGCGGCGGGACAGGTGAACCGCACCGTCGCGGTCGGCGTGTTCGGCGGCGACGCGGGCGATCTCAACGGGACGGACCTGATCAACATTTCGCCCAACCGCGTGGACGAGTTCATGACGGTCGACGCCGGCCGGCTGCGCACGCTGGATCCGCTGACCGAGATGGTCAACCTCGGCAACCGCTCCAGCAACGCCCTGGTCATCACCCAGGCCTCGGCCCCGGCGGATGCGAACGTCAACATCAACTTCATGGCCTCGACGGTCGACCTGGACGGCAACCTCGCGACCGGCGTCATCCCCGGGCTGGTCGACAAGACCGTCCTCGGGAGCCCGGTGTTCAACTCGATCCGCCTCGGCATCGTCTCCAATGCGCCCGGCGCGGCGGCCAACGACCCGGGCCGGGCGCTGATGCTCGGCGACGGCACGCGGCTGACCTCCGAGTCCGGCATGCTGCTCGTCGGCCGCGACACCGGCAGCGCCGCGGGCGATCACTCCGCGGGCGGCAACATGTTCCTCTACCACGGCATTCTCGACCTCGACGGAGCGGCCAACAACCGTGAGGCGATCATCCACAACTCCGGCGGGCACAACCTCTACGTGCGGTCCGCCGTCGAGGCCGCCAACGGGTTCACCAAGAGCGGCGAGAGCGCCCTGGTGCTCGATGCCGCCAACCGCATCAGCGGCACCGTCTACGTCGCGCAGGGCACCCTGTACCCGCGGAACAGCCTGGCGCTCGGCGTTGCGACGCAGGCCGTGGTCAGCGGCGACGGCCTGATCCAGCTCCAGTGGGGCGTGAACATCGCCGGCGTCGACCTCGTCGCGACCGAACTGCCGTGGGGCAAGCAGATCCTTCAGAGCGACTCCTCGTACAACGTGTGGGGCGGCGACATCCTGCTCCGCACGTACGATCCCCAGGGCTTCTACATCCACGAGCCCCGCATCGTCGCGGGCTACAACAGCCAGAACACGGCCCTCACCCTCCTCGGCGACATCGGGATCGACCAGGCCCTTCCGCTGGCGGACATCTCGATCATGGATCCGCAGCGGCTGAGCACCTCCGATTCCGCCGGCATCCTGAACCTCTACGGCACGTTCGGCGACCGGATCGTCAACGGCGAGGCGGTGCCGGTCGACTCGACGCTCCGGGGCTGGACGCGCATCGAGACCGGCGGCTTCACCTCCGGCCGCGGGTCGTCGGAGAACGACATGCTGCGGTTCCGCATCGACGGGCCGAGCCTCGCCAACGGCGGGGACGAACTGGTCGTCAACATCGCCAACCCGTGGAGGGCGACGGGGCGCATCTACGCCGAGCAGGGCACGATCCGCTTCCTCGGCGACCCGGCCGCCGGCAAGGGCGACTTCTGGGACGCCCTTGCCCTGACCAACGCGAACTTCGCCAACGGGTTCAGCGGTTTCCAACTCGGCGGCGACGGCACGGACGGCGGCGGCAGCGCGACGTTTCTGCTGACGAAGGACGGCCAGTCCTTCAACGGCGAGCGATGGACGGTGGCGCAGAACGGCGGCGGCGGCACCTACACCAACACCGCCGTCACCATGGGCCTCGAGCACTTCGGACCGACAAACGCGACCGTGAAGATCGGCAACAGCTTCAACGACGGCAGCGCCGCGGGCGACGACAACCGCATCACCTTCAACCGCGACTTCCGCGTCTTCGCGCACAACGGCTGGGATTCCGCCGCCGGGACGGCCAGCGTTGGCCGGGTCAACATCACGCAGACCCTCCGCGGCGACCAGAACTCGGTCCTGACGAAGGTCGGCAATGGCGTCGTCGCCCTCCAGGGCCCCGACAACGTGAACTACGACGAGTCGAACGACATCCGCGCCTTCCACCTGCTGGGCGGCGAGCTGATCCTCGACCGCAGCCCCGGCTCGTCGGCCGATCTCGGCATGCGGCGCACGCGCGATGCCGGCGCCTACCTGACGCTGGCCGGCGGGGATCTGACCCACCTCGGGTCGACTTCGATCACCACCGAGATGCTCACCAGCAACCTCGTGATCCGCGCCGGCGACTCGACGGTCCGGAGCCGGACCAGCGGGGCCGCCGGCACCAACGGCCTCTTCATCGCCACCGCCACCGGCGCCTCGGTCACGCGGATGCAGGGCGGCACCGTCAATTTCGAGCGCGATCTGGCCGCCGGCGGCAATGCCGGGATCCACCTCGGTCTCGTCGCGTCGGCCCGGCTCGGTTCCTGGGCCGTCTACAGCTCCAACGGCATGGCCGGCGGCACGTGGGCGGCGACGGATGCGGGCACGAACGTGACGGGCTTCACGGCCTACGCGGCCGGCACGTACGCCCCCGGCCTGCACTCCGACGTGGTCGTGAACCCCGGGTTCGGCGCCAATGCACAGACCGCGTCGCTGCGATTCAACGACGGCGCGTGGATGGGGCTGGGCGGGAACCAGATCGACGTGACCGAGGGCGGCATCCTGATCACGGACAACGCCTCCGACGGGCTGGGCGGAATGAGTTCGATCGACCTCGGATCCCTGACCTCCTCGGGCGGCGAACTGATGGTCCACAACTACAATACGACGTACGGGTTCGGCCTCCATGCCGACATCGTGGGCTCCGTGGCGCTGACGCACGCCGGTCCGGGCCGGACGGTGCTCGCGGGCAACAACACGTTCGACGGCATCGTCTACCTCAACGGCGGAGCGCTTGCGATCGACAGCGCCGCCCGGCTGGGCAGCTCCACGAACAGCGTCGAACTGCGCGGCGGCGCCCTCGAGATCACCGGCGCGACCGACCTCGGCAACCGGAAGATCACGCTCGGGGGCGACGGCGGGATCTTCCGCGTCGCGGCCGGCGTCACCGGCACGGTCGCGGGCCTCGTCAACACCGAGAACAACATCCTGAGCGCGTTGCGACTGAACAACGCCCACGGCGACCTGATCAAGGAGGGCGCCGGCGTGCTGGTTCTCGGTGGCGCGCACACCCAGACCAACACCTACCAGGGGCTGACCGACATCCGCGGCGGCACGCTGCTGATCACGCGCAGCAACCAGTTCGTCCTCGGAAGCAGCAAGTCGTTCTACGACGGGACGATCGTCCGCAGCAACGCGACGCTGCAGCTGTTGATCGCCGCGAACAACAATGCCCTCGACATCCGCGAGTGGCTGGTCCTGGAGCACGGCGCCACCCTCCGCGTGACGGAGACCAACGCCGCGTGGATGGGCTGGCGGTGGAACGGGGTGATCGACTTCCGCGGCGACGCGGTCGTCGACGTCAGCGCCGACGGTTTCACGCTCAACAACGACGCCGGCTACCTGATGGGCCCGGGCCGGCTGATCAAGGCCGGCAACGGCGAGCTCTCCCTGCACGAACACAGCCCCGAGTTCACCGGTGACATCGAGATCCAGGATGGACGCGTCAACTTCACCGCCTACAGCCAGTTCTCGCTGCCGAACGCCGGCACCGTCTACCTCGGCATGGCCGACACCACGGATCGCGGAGAGGTTTCGTTCGCGGTCCGGCCGGAACGCGACGAGATGGCTTCGGTGATCAACGTGCCCCAGCCGTTCGTCGTCCGCGGCAACAGCAGCGCAACCCGGATCGGCTTCATGCGCCAGAACCACAACGACGTCGCGAACTTCACCGGCGACATCGACCTGTCCGGGTTCGACAACGCCGGCGCCTACCGCGAGTTCCAGCTCTACATGAACGACGAGACCGTCTCCCAGCGCAAGGCGGCGGATGCCGCGGACCAGGCGGAGGAGGCGTTCATGAACCTCTCCGGCGACATCACCGGCGGCAACCGGCGCATCCGGACCTACCTCAACCTCGGCGGGACGCCGAACACGCAGGACCGCGGGGCCCAGTTCACCAACGAGGTCGACTACCGGATCTTCTTCACCCTGAGCGGGACGAACACCGGCTGGACCGGCTCGCTCGAGGTCGGCAACCGGACCGGCACCGGCGCCTCCGAGCAGGGACCGGACTTCGACAAGCAGCATTTCGTCCGGTTCGGCAACGATGACGGTCTGGCCACCCTGGCCATCTCGTCGAACAACGTCGTGGTCCTGCGCAACAACGCCCACCTGCAGGCGTACGGCAGCCAGGTGACACTGGGCACGCTCATCAGCGATGGCCAGGTCGACAGCGTGATATCCGACTACTACGACAACGACGTCGTCGCCGACACCTGGCTCGAGAACGGCGGATCGATGCCGGGCAGCTTCACGATCAACCAGCACAGCAACCGGCTCTTCCAGGGCGTGATCCGCGACGGCACCGTCTCGAACCCCGGCGCGGACGACACACCCGCCGCCGCGCTGAGCATCACGAAGGCCGGACCGGCGACGCTGACGCTCGACCAGATCAACACCTACAGCGGGACGACGCGCGTCATGGCCGGGACGCTGGCGCTGACGGGGTCGGCCTCGATCGCGATCAGCCCGACGATCCAGATCGACGCGGGGGCGGAGTTCGACGTCACCCAGCGCGAC
>CAYODK010000054.1:0-28919 GCA_964402695.1 uncultured Verrucomicrobiota bacterium | reverse complement strand
AAACACAACCAGAGGGGCTGACACCCTCCCTCTACCGGACAGGCGCCCTTATTTGTCATGTCCCCGCGTAGGGTGACGCATGAGACCGAGGGCAACCAACGGACGGCGTGGACTGATGCCAAGCGCCGCCGTGTTCCTGGTGATGGGAGGCCTGGCCATGCAGACCGGAGCGGAGAACAACAGCGGCAGCGTCGTGGTGCGCAAGTCGGAGGAGCGCGGCCTGGCGGATCACGGCTGGCTGAAGAGCCGCCACACCTTCTCGTTCGCGGACTACTACGACCCGAAGCACATGGGCTTCCGCTCGCTTCGCGTGATCAACCAGGACCGGGTCGCCGGCGGCGGCGGATTCCCGACGCATCCGCACAAGGACATGGAGATCTTCAGCTATGTCCTCGAGGGCCGGCTCGAGCACAAGGACAGCATGGGCAATGGACGCACGCTCAAGCCCGGACAGATTCAGCTCATGAGCGCCGGGACCGGCGTGACCCACAGCGAGTACAATCCCAGCCCCGACGAGGGCGCCCATTTCCTGCAGATCTGGATCCAGCCGGCGGAGAAGGGCCGGAAGCCCGGCTACACGGAATGGCACCCGAAGCCGGAGCACGCCACGGCCGCCAAGGTGCTGGTCATATCCCCGGACGGCCGGGATGGCTCCGCGCTCATTCACCAGGATGCGGAGGTCTACCGGGTGCGGCTCCAGCCCGGCCGGGACCTGACCCACACCCTGCGGCCGGGCCGCGGGCTCTGGCTGCAGGTGATCACCGGCGACCTGTCGCTGAACGGAACGGCGCTTCAGCCGGGTGACGGCGCCCGCACCGAGGCGGCCGGCACTCACATCCTGCGAGCCGCGTCCGCCACCGAGGCGCTGCTGTTCGATCTGCGGTAGAAGTCCAAGTCGGGCCCTCGCTCGAAATCTGCAGTCCCGAAGATGCGGAAGCAGCATTTGGACGTGCAATCGCCGCAGAGTGAGGGCACTCTCGTTCGCGCGCGTGGCGTTCCTCGGTGTTCAGGATCCACGGTCCCGGCGCACGGGCCGGCGATGGATGCCGCGCCCCGCGTCGGGATGGGAAATCACCGCATGATCGTCAGCATCTTCAACGACGTGATCGGCCCGGTCATGCGCGGGCCGTCGAGTTCCCACTGCGCCGCCGCGCTGCGCATCGGACGGCTTGCCCGGGATCTCATGGATGGCGACATCCTCGACGTGCGGGTCGAGTTCGACCGGAACGGCTCGCTGCCGACGACGCACGAGACCCAGGGCTCGGACATGGGGCTCTGCGGCGGCCTGATGGGATGGGACGCGGCCGATGACCGTCTTCCCGGCTCCGTCGAGGCGCTGCGCCGGGCCGGCGTGCGCCTCCGCTTCGAGACGGTCGACACCCGCGATCCACACCCGAACACCTACCGGCTCACGCTCCGGAACGCCCGCGAACAGCATTCGCTGATCGCCGTCTCCACCGGCGGAGGCATGGTGGAGGTCATCGAAGTCGACGGCTTCAAGACCTCGATGGCCGGCGACGGTTTCGAGACGCTGCTGTGGACGGACCGCCCGGGCCGCGCCCTGGCCGATGCAATCGCAGTCCGGATGCCCGACGGTGAAGTCCTCCGGCACGAGGCGGAGGACGGCTGCCTGATCGAGGTGAAGGCCCGTACGTTCGTCGACGACGACCTCCTCGCGACCCTGCGCGGGACCGCGCCAGTCCATGCCGTGAAACGCCTCGCGCCGGTGCTGCCGGTGCTCGCGCACAGGGATGTGAAGGTGCCGTTCACGACGTGCGCGGAGATGCTGCGCCACGACGCGGGCCGCAACACGCCCCTGTGGGAACTGGCGGCCGAATACGAAACGGCACGGGGACGGCTCGCGGCGGGGGAGGCGGTCGGGCACATGGCGGAGATCGTCCGTACCCTGCGACGGTCCGTCATCCAGGGCATTGCCGGCACGCACCACGCGGACCGCCTTCTCGGCCCCCAGTCCGGTGCGTTCAAGGCGCGGATGGACGACGGATCCCTGCTGCCCGCCGGCGCCCTCAACCGGGCCGTGCTCTACGTCTCGGCGCTCATGGAAGTGAAGAGCTCCATGGGCCTCATCGTGGCGGCCCCCACGGCGGGGGCGTGCGCAGCCCTGCCCGGCGTGGTCCTTGCGTGCGCGGACGAGACGGGAGCCTCCGAGGAGGCCGCGGCCAAGGCCCTGCTCGCCGGCGGGCTGGCCGGTGTCTTCATCGCGACGAACTGGACCTTCGCAGCGGAGGTGGGCGGCTGCCAGGCCGAGTGCGGAGCCGCTTCCAGCATGGCCGCCGCGGCGCTGGCGACCCTGGCCGGCGGCTCGCTTCTGCAGTCGACGGCGGCGGCATCGCTGGCCCTCCAGAACATGCTCGGGCTGATCTGCGACCCCGTCGCGTCCCGGGTCGAGGTCCCCTGCCTCGGGAAGAACGTGATGGCCGCCGCCAACGCGCTCGCCTGCGCCAACATGGCGCTGGCCGGATACGACCCCGTCATCCCGCTCGACGAAGTGATCGAGGCGGCGCGCGCCGTGGGGGCCCAGTTGCCGCGCGAGCTGCGATGCACGGCGCTGGGCGGCCTTTCGATCACGCCCACCGCACAGGCCCTGGCCGCGGGCCGCCTCGGAGGACGATGAAGACTCCCGACGTCCTGCTCCATCTCTCCGCCGACGACGTCCGCCGGGCATTGCCAATGCGCGAGGCCATCGACGCCATGCGTGAAGCGTTCACGCAGCTGGCGCGGGGCGACGTCATCCTGCCGCCCCGCGCGCGAATGGACGCCGCTTCCGAGCAGAGCGTGGCGCTCGTCATGCCGTGCCATTCCTCCGCCCTGAAGCTGTACTCCGTCAAGTTCATCACGCTCTCCGATCGGAACCGGTCCCGAGGCCTGCCGCTGATCCACTCCACAATCCTCCTCTCCGACGGCGACAACGGCCGGCCGCTGGCCCTGCTGGAGGGGGCGAGCCTGACCGCCCTCCGGACCGGGGCGGCCTCCGGCCTCGCCACCGACCTGCTCGCACGGCCCGAAGCCGAGACCGTGGCCATCTTCGGCAGCGGCACGCAGGCGCGGACCCAACTGGAGGCGATGGCCTGCGTGCGTCGCATCCGGCAGGTGCGGGTGTACGACAGCGACGCCGGCTCGGCCGGCCGGTTCGCCGACGAGATGCGGAGGCCCGGACTGGACGTCGAGGCGGTCGCAACGCCGGCCGAGGCGCTGCGGAACGCGGACATCGTCTGCACGGCCACCACGGCGACGTCGCCGGTGTTCGAGGATCGGGATGTGCGACCGGGCACGCACATCAACGCGATCGGCGTCTTCCAAGCTGACCGCGCGGAAGTGCCGGCGGCGACCGTCCGGCGCGCCCGCGTGGTGGTGGATCACCGGGCCTCGGCGCTCGAGGAAGCCGGCGACCTCCTCCTTCCCCTCCGTGCCGGCCTGATCGGCGAGGACCACCTGGCCTCCGACCTGGGCTCCCTGCTTCTCGGCAGGGTGGCGGGACGATCCTCGGCGGACGAGGTCACGCTGTTCAAGTCCGTCGGCGTGGCGATCCAGGACCTGTGCGCGGCGGCGCGGGTGCTGGAGACCGCCCGCCGCACGGGACTGGGAACGCCCGTGCGCCTCTGACGACCGCCGTCGGTCGCGCCATCGGGATCCCGACGCTCCCCACCCGACAGCCGATGGGCCCGCGGTCATCACCCCCGGGGCGGCGAGTCCTGAAGGCGTGGCGGGCCGGCTACTTCTGCTGGTCCAACTGCCGAAGCGCGAAGGAGCAGGCGCCGATCGCAACGGCCTCGCTGGTGCCCAGGCGCGACATGCCGACCGGGATCCGGGGCATCGGGTCGTAGACGATCTTCCGTGCGGACCCGGGCACCGTGACCTCCTTGACCGCGCCCTTCAGGAAGGCATCGCGCTGCGCGCCGTCCTCCAGGTTGAAAACCTGCGGCACAAGGCGGCGGAAGCGCTCGCCGGACGGACTGACATAGGCCCCGTTCATCTCGTCGACGACCGCCGGCAGGAACAGGGGCGCCGCGCCGGACACGCCACCGCCGATCACCCCCACCCCGTCGACCAGCGTCAGCGCCTGAGCGAGGCCGTCGCCGACCGTCTCGCCGAGCCGCCGGAACGCCTCGACCGCCGCCGCGCGATCGCCCGCCGCCTGCCCCATGCCGATCTCGAAGAGCACCTTCGGCTCGGGCACCTGGTCCAGCGGCTGACCGGTCTTCTCCGCGTACACGCGCCGGACGGCCCGGATGCTGGCCCCCTCCTCGATGTTGGCCTGGGGCATCAGCTTGTTCCGCAACAGCCAGATCTCGCCCGCGCCGGAGTTGTCGCCGATGAACAATTCGCCGTTGCGGACGATACCCGCCCCGAAGCCCGTGCCGAGCGTCACGCCGAACAGGTTCGAGTAGCGCTTCGGACTGCCGGCCTTCTCCAGCAGGCCGTTGACGTACGGAAGGAAGCCCCCGATCGCCTCGCCATAGGCAAAGAGGTCGCCGTCGTTGTTGATGAACACCGGGATCCCGAACCTGTCCTCCAGCATCGGCCCGAGCGCCACGCCGCCGCGGAACGCCGGCAGATTGCCCAGGTCGCCGATGATCCCGCGCGGATAGTCCGCCGGGCCCGGGAACGCGAAGCTGATCGCCACGGGCGGGACCGGCAGCGACGCGCGGACCTTCTCGAAGCCCCCGACGATCGTCGCGAGACACCGCTCCAGGTTGTCCGCGTTCGACGGCACCGAGAACGGCCCCGTCGCCAGCTTCCCGCCCCGGACGGCGGAGAATTTCATGTTCGTGCCCCCGGCATCGAGGGTCATCACCACGCGGTCGTCGTTCTGAAAGGTCATGGTCCGGAGTCTCCCGTCATTTCAAAAGACACTTGGAACCGGGATCACGCGGATGGATGGATGAGGGGATGAATGGATGTCGGAAGAGACATCCCGCCCCGTCATCCAATCCTCCACTCATCCCGTCCTCCATCCTTCCCCTCATCCTCCGCCTCACGCCGCCTTCTTGCCGCCCTTGAGCGAGAGGAGGAACAGGTAGGCGAAACACGCGGCGGGCACGACGAAGGCCATCGAGCCCATCTTCATGTCGACCAGCTTGCCCATCACCAGCGGGACGATCGCGCCGCCGGAGATCGCCATGCACATCAGGCCGGACAGCTCGCTCGCCCGCTCCGGCTTCTCCTCGACCGTGATCGAGAAGAGCATCGGCCAGATGTTCGCGAAACCGAGGCCCCCGACGATCACGCCGGCGATCGCCAGGGCATGGTTGCCGGTCATCATGCCGCCGGCGCCGAGCATGCCGAGCAACGCGGAGAGCCGGAAGCAGGTGCGCGCACTCATGATCGTCATCAGCGCACCGCCCAGCAGCCGGCCGACCGTCAGCAGCGCGAAGAACAGCGCCGGGCCGAACTTGCTCGCCGTCTTCTCGTCGACGCCCATGTCCTTCAGCCCCGGGAACAGGAACCGCCCCATCGACGCCTCGGCGCCGACGTAGAGGAAGATGCCCAGCACCGCCAGCGCGAAGACGGGCTCCTTCAACAACGAGAGGCTCGACCCGATGCTGGGCGGAACGTCCGCCTTGGTTTCATCGACCTTGACCAGCGCGACCGACACCAGCGCGACCGCCATCAGGATGAAGAAGACCGGGAACGATCCGCGCCACCCCATGCCCTGGAAGATCGCGATCGACCCGATCGCCGTCACCAGGTAGGTCGACGAGGCGCTGCCGAGCCCCTTGATACCCTGCGCGAGGCTCAGGTTGCGGCTGTAGGCCGGCGGGTTCACGTCGCGCATGATCGGGTTGCCCGCGACCTGGAGGAACGTCGTGCCGACGCCGAGGACGAAGATGCACGCCAGCAGCACCGCGAAGCCGGGCGACATCAGCGTCGGCACCAGCATCGCCGCCGCGTTGAGGCCGAGCCCCAGCAGCAGCAGCTTCTTCTTGCCCATCCGCGCCGCCATCACGCCGCCGGGGACGCTGAACACCGCGAAGGCGATGAAGACGAAGAACGACAGCATCGTCGACATCACGTTGCTGAGCTGGTACTGCGCCTTGACCGCGTCGGACATCGGCCCCATCGCGTCCGCCACGCCCATCACAAGAAACGCAAGAAAGATCGGAAACGTCCTGTTCATCCCGTTCTCCTCAACCGTTGCTCCGCCACCCGTCCAACGCGCCACTCATAGCACGCCGCCCCGCCCCGCCGCCAGCCGGATGTGGCGGGGGAAAGGAGTTTCAAGTTCCAGGTTTCAAGTTTCAAGTTCACGGGAGGGACGGTTTCAGGTTTCAGGTGTCCGGAGCAGGAGTCCCGCCCATTGGGCGTTCGGTGTTGGGCGTTGGTTGTTGGTTGTTGGGCGTTGGTCTTCGCTCCGTCAGCGCGCAACCTCCACCATCGACGCAGGCGTGTTCCATCCGGACACCTCGACCTTGAGCGCCGTGCCCTTCGCTCCGGGCACCGCCGCCTCGATTGTCCGCTCCTCGCCGGGCAGGAGGCTCGCGTAGTTGCCGCGCCAGTAGGCCGGCAGAATCCGCGCGCCGGTCTTCGCGTCGACCGCCGCCAGCCGGATCAGCGGGGCGGGAACCGTCCCCTCGTTGCGCAGCTTGACGACGATGCTGCGTTCGCCGCCGACCGCCACGACGGACGCCGAGGCCCCGACCGTCGCCCGCGGCATCGCCGCCATCGCTCGCAGGTCCGTCTCCTTCGCGGCGCGCCAGTAGAAGTTGTCGCTGACGACCCCGCCCTTGGCGTCGCGCCAGACGAGACGCAGGAACTGGGGCGCACCGCCGGCAGGCGCAGGCAATGTCAGCGCCTCGACCACGCCCCCCGCCGCCACGTCGACCGCTGCCTCCTTCGCGTCGATCCGCGCACCATCGATCGCGAACAGCGTCGCCTCGACCTTGCCGCCACGGACCGCCCCGCGCGTTCGGTTGACCGCCTCGACCGCGTGCGTGACCGGGTTGTACTGCACATGGACCGGCTCCGACGCCTTCTGGATCCCGTGGAACGCGCCGTAGGTGTCGTAGTCCCATGCATACATCTGCCAGACCGTGCTCGGCCACGAACAGTGCGTCATCCAGATCAGCAGGCCCGTGCAGGGCTTGAACAGGCCGCTGTTGGCGCCTTCGAACATCGCGCGGTGCGTCGCGTAGTTGAGCGCCTGCGCCTTGCGGTCGAAGTCCGCCAGGTCCGCGGGCGCGCCGAAGGCGTTCGTGATCGCCTGCATGAACGGCGCGACGCCGATGCCGCCCTGCGAATGCCAGTCGTGGTAGGACCATGCGTCCGACGGCGGCCAGAGGTCGGCGGGCGCGAGGAACTTCCGCAGCGTCGCCGCCTCGGGCACGGACGGCACGCCGAGCTCGGTCGTGAAACCGCGCGAGTGCTTCGTGAAGTACTGGCCCTCGGGACAGTAGTTCCACGGCCCGCTGTGGAGCAGGTTCACGGCACGCGAGTTCGGCTGGTAGAGGCGCGTCCCGTCGAGTCCCGTCACCGACTGGTCGAGCCCGCGGTTGCTGACCTCCGGCGGCACGCCCTCGTTCCGCCCGCACCAGAGCACGATGCTCGGATGGTTGCGGAAGCGCTTCACGGAGTCGCGCGCGTTGGCGAGCAGCAGTTCCTCGTCCTTCGGGTCGAGGTTCCATCCCTCGGTCGTCAGCCAGAACTCGTTCCAGACCAGGATGCCGTACTCATCGCAGAGGTCGAACAGAGCCTCGGAGGTGGACTGTCCGCACCAGTTGCGGAGCATGTTGACGTTGGCCTCGCGGTGCAGGCGGACGTAGGGCTCCAGCTTCGCGCGGGAGCATTGCTTGAGCATGTCGTCCATGCCCCAGTTCCCGCCGCGGCAGTGGACGCGCACTCCGTTGACGCGCACAGTCAGGTAGGGCGCGGTCTCGGTGTCCCCGACCTCCGCAAGCCCCGGTGCAGTTTCCCACCCCGGCCGCAGCGTGTGCAGCCAGACGTCCTTCTCGCCCTTGAACGTCGCGGTGCGCTCGCGGTCGACCGGATCGACCGCCCCGGCGCGCCAGACGTCGGTCGGCCGGTACTCGCGCCGCACCGCCGGTTTCCCGCCGCCGGGATGGAAGGACATCTCGTACGAGATCTCGCGGATCCCGAAGCGGGTCTTCCGGCTGTCGCTCGCCGCACCGCCGGCGTCGGCCTCCAGGGCCAGCGTGTAGAGCTCGGGGCTCCCCTGTCCGTTCGGCCACCACAGGCGCGGGTTCCTCACCGCGAGCTGCGGATGCGTCGCCGGGTCGAAGCGGACGGTCCGCGTCTCGCCGCCGCGCAGCGTGAACGGGGCCGCGAACTCGACGGACTCGAACCGCCCGCGGAGCGTCCCCTGCACGGCGTTGGACGACGCGTTCCGCAGCTCCGCCAGCACGAACACGTCGGCGAGCGACGTGTCGGGCAGCGGCAGGTCGGTCACGATCTGCAGGTCGTCGATACGCACGGGGCCGGTCGCCTCGAACGCGACGTCCTGCCAGATCCCCGCGCAGCGGTCGCGGACGCCGGGGATCCAGTCCCAGCCCTCGGTGCAGAAGAAGGTCGGTCCGTCGAGGCACATCATCCCGCCGTTGGGCCCGGGGCCGGCGGCGATGGACTGCTCGTGCGGAATGCCCGGGTTCGGCGGCGGCGACACGCGCACCGCGAGCGCGTTGCGGCCGCCCGCGACGAGGCGTCCGGCGACGTCGAACCGCCCGCGCTGGAACGCACCGGCCACCGTGCCCAACTTCGTGGCGTTGAGCCACACCTCGGCGCGGTAGTTCACGCCGTCGAACTGCAGCGCGACCGGACGGTCCGCCCACGCCGCGGGAGCGTCAAACTCGACGCGGTACCACCAGTCCTGCCGGCACAGCGATTCGGGGATCGCCATGTGGTTGAGGTTGAAGTACGGGTCCGGGAAGACGCCCGCGCGGACGAGGCTGCCGAGCACCGTGCCCGGGACGACGGCGGCGTGCCACGCGGCGGCGTCGAAGCCGGGCTTGGACAGCGCATCGCCCTTCGCCTTGACCTTCCCAGCCTCGCACAGCTTCCAGCCGGCGCGCAGCACGCTGCGGCCGTCGGCGGCAGGCGCGAACGGGGGCGGCTCGGGCGCCGTGCGGATGCCGGAGAGGTCGGTCGACGGCGGCTTCGCATCCGCCGGCCCGTTCGACTTCGGCAGCGTCGCCGCATCCTGCGGCTTCTCCAGCCCCCGGTTCTTCGCCGACACCTCGGGCCAGCCGGGCTTAATCGGACCGCCGGCGGGCGGCAGCGGGTCGGCCCACCCGTCGAGCCACGCGCGGATCTCCCAGAGCGACACGCCGTACTGCGTCGCCCGCTCGACCGCGACCATGCGGATGCAGCGCGCCTCGACCGGCGGGAACTTGCGGTACTCGCGTCCGCCGGTGACATCGCGCACCCAGACCACGTCCTTCCACTCCTTGCGCGTGTCGGAGACCTGGATCTTGTAGACCTTCGGATAGGCCGCCTCCCAGTCGAGCAGCAGCCCCGCGATCTTCCGCCTCTCCCCGAGGTCGAGACCGATCCACTCGAGATCCTTCCGCGCCGAACTCCAGCGGGTCTCCCGGTTCCGATCGATCGCCTTCTCCGGGCCGCGGTCGGGCGTCTCGGAACTGGACGCGAACGCCTCGATTTCCACCGGCGCGTGCGCGGCGAGCGGATCGACCGGCTTCGGCGGCTCGGGCGCGTCGGCGAGCTTCCCGTCGGCCCAGATCTGGCGGCGGATGTTCCAGCCGTCGATCATGAGCCGGGTCTCCGCCCGGCCAATGGCCTGCGGGTCCCACTCGAACGTCACGGTCTTCTCCTCCCCCGGCAGAAGACAGAAGAAGTTGTCCGTCGCGAAGGCGGGGCGGACCGGCTTTCCCGTGTCCGCGTGCTGCAGCCGCAGCCACACGAGGAACGCGAGGCTGCCCGACGGGTTCTTCACGGTCGCGGTGCGCGTCGCCGTCGTATCGGTGCCCCCGTCGCTCACCTTCACGTCCAGCGCGACCTGCGGCAGTTTCGCGAGCGACTCGAAGCCCTCGTACTGCGGGCCGGTCCACGTGCGCTTCGGCTGGTAGGGCTTGTCCGAACGCCAGTAGAAGTTGTCGCTGACGAGCTTGCCGCCTGCGTCGTGGAGTTCGAGCTTCAAGAAATGCACCGGCGTCAGACCGGCGGGCCACTCGATGCGGATCACGTCGTTCGTCACTGCGTCGGCGGGGACGGTCACCGGGGCCTCGCGGCGGAGGAGTTCCTTCAGGTTGAAGTCGAGCACGCGGATCGACACCGTGCCCTTGAACTCGCGCGGCCACTCGTTGACGACGGAGACGCCGTCCTTGAGGAAGTCGAACTGCGCGTGGAGCGGCTCGTTCGCCTTCTGCGTGTAGTAGAGCGCCGCGGTGGGCTCGAGCGACCAGTCCCACATGCGCCCGCAGATCTGCCGGAGCGGGCTGTTGTGGTACCAGAAGAGGAAGCCGGAGGCGAAGCGGTCGCCGTAGTCGAGCTTGTTGCGGCTCCAGCACTCCCACAGGGCGCGGTTGGCGAGCCCTCCGTAGGCCTGGCCTCGCATCGCCAGTTCCTCGGCCGACGACGCCGGGCCGTACTGGTTCATGCCGTCGGTGTAGGAGGTCGACATCCGGTGGAACCCGCCGCCGTCAAGGTAGTCCCAGACCGGCTTGTTCATCGGGAAGAAGTCGCGCTCGTCCATCATCTCGCGGATCGCATCGATCGTCGGCAGGCACGGGCAGCCGTACTCCGGGTTGAAACCGTCGATGCGGCTGCCGCGCTCGGAGCCGGTGTTCTCGTAGTACCACATCGGGTTGACGGACCAGTACGGGCTGCCGTCGTGGATGCCGTCGGTCTCGGAGCCCGGCTGGTAGCCCCGCGTGCCGTCCAGCGTCGCAAGCAGGTCGGCGATCGGGATGATCTTCTCCGCGGAGCGCTCGTTGGCGGAGACCCAGTAGGCCTGCGAGGCGTGGGTGCGGATTCGCTTGACGGTGTCGGCGACGTTGGCGCGGTAGAGGGCGGCGTCGGTGGGCAGGTCGGTGTCGCCGGTCTGCCAGAACTCGGTCCAGACGAGGATGCCGAGCTCGTCGCAGAGGTCGTAGAAGAGGTCGGATTCCGTGATCCCCCCGCCCCACAGGCGCAGCATGTTGACGCCCGCCTGCGCGGTCCAGCGCAGTTCGGCGCGCGTCCGCGCGTCCGAGGTCCGGCACATCGCCTCGGGGATCCAATTGCTGCCGCGGATGAAGAGGCGCTTTCCGTTCACATAGAACAGGCGGCTCTTGTCCGGCGTGTTGGTGTCCGAGGTGATCTCGCGGATGCCGAACCGCGTCTTCGCCGCGTCCGTCACCGTGCCGCCCTCGACGAACTCGACCTCGCAGGCGTAGAGGTTCTGCGGACCCTTGTTCAGCGGCCACCAGAGTTTCGGCTCCTTCACGACCAGCCCCGGGAACGCGGCGGGCGCAAAGACGACCTCGCGCGTCTCGCCGGGCTTCAGCTCGACCGGCTGCTCGATCGCGATGCCGGCCTCGGGGATGCGGGCACGCAGGATGCCCTTCCGGGGTTCCTTCGTGAGGTTGACGGCCTCGGCCGAGACGGTCACGGCGGCCGGCGCGAGGGCCGGCAGCGGGAGCTTGGAGCGGGCGAAGACGTGGCGGACCGCGACCGGCCCGCAGGCGACGAGCCGCACGTCGCGCCAGATGCCGGTGTTGCGGTCGCGGATGCCGTCCATGGCGGTGAAGTCCCACCCGACGCTCATCAGCATCGTGACGTTCTGTCCGAAGGTGTGATCGCCGCCGTTCGAGTTCTCGCCGAGCGCCCCCTCGCGCCCCTTCTTCGGCACGCGGCCACCGGTGACATCCGGCGGCTCCACGAGCACCGCAAGCACGTTCTTCCCCTTCCGGTCAACGAGGTCCGTCACGTCGAATTCGGCGCGACGGAACATGCCCGCCATGTCGCCGAGGCGCGTGCCGTTGAGCCAGACCTCCGCGCGGTAGTTGATGCCGTCGAACTGCAGCAGCACACGTTTGCCGTCGAACGCCGGGTTCAGCGCGAACGGACAGCGCAACCAGTACGTGTAGGTCTCCCGGCCCCAGTCGTGCAGGTCGGGGATCTTCTGCATGCGGACGGCGTTGTTGAGGCCGAAATAGGGTTCGGGGTACACGCCGGCCGCGACAAGGCTGTTGAGGACGGTGCCCGGCACGATGGCCCTCGACCAGCCGGCGGCGTCGAAGTCCTGCGCGGAGATCCGGTCGCCGCCCCACGGGACGCGGTCGCGGCGCTGCATGGACCATTCGACGCCGCCGCCGGGCTCTCCGGCGGAACGAAGCACGAGCGCGACGGCCTCCGCGGCGTGCGACAACGGCGCGGACAGCAACACGGACAGACACAGCGGCGCGGCGGCGATCCAAGGCTTCATGATTCGGCTCCGGAGTTACGGCCGCACGGTATACGGCCGTCCCCGCCGGCTCAAGCGCGGAGGACGTCCAACACCCAATATCCAATGACGCGGGTGATGGAGGGCCGAGCTACGCGAGGCCGAGGGGAGAGTCCACGGACGCACAAGGTCCGGGCTCGCGGTAGCTCGCCCCTCCAGCACCCGACGACCGGACGTGAGTTCAGACCGATTCTTGTAGAAGCGGCGCCCTCGCCGCTTCCTTCGGGGATCCGCTGAACGCGGCGGGGCGCCGCGTCTACGGCTGTCGCTCCGGACAGATGGCCGGACGCCGCGATTGCGTTCCGGCTGACGGCGGCCATAATGGCGGCTTTGGAACGAAACGGACGGGAGATCACCATGAAGATGCATCTGGGCTGGACGATGGCGGCGGTGGTGCTGGCGGCGGGGATGGCCGCGGCGGGCGACCTCGCGGACTACGTCGATCCCTTCATCGGCACGGCGGACCACGGCCACACCTTCCCCGGCGCCTGCATGCCGTTCGGGATGGTCCAGCTCAGCCCCGACAACGGCGTGGACGGCTGGGACTGGTGCTCGGGCTACCACCGCTCGACGAACATCATCGCCGGCTTCAGCCACACGCACCTGAGCGGCACGGGCTGCTTCGACCTGGCCGACATCTCGGCGATGCCGACGATCAAGGAACTCCACGACGCCATGTTCAAGCCCGGGCCGAAGCACGTCCAGGCCCTGGTCAGCACGTTCTCCCACGACACCGAGTCCGCCTCGCCCGGCTACTACCGTGTCCGGCTCGCCGACGACGGCATCGACGTCGAACTGACCGCCGCCAAACGCGCCGGCTTCCACCGCTACACCTACCCCGACGGCAAGGCCCGGAAGGTCGTCTTCGACCTCGGCTTCCGGATCAACGGCGACAACCCCGTCGACACGGGCATCCGCAAGATCGCCCCCGACACGCTCGCCGGCTGGCGGCACTCCAAGGGCTGGACGCCGTTCCAGCGCGTCTACTTCGTCGCGCAGTTCTCCGAGCCCGTCGGCGAGTTGAAGACCTGGTGCGGCGCGCCGGGCGCCGAGGGCGCGGTGACCGGCAAGGTGGTCAAGGCCGCCGCGATTTTCCCGGCCGGCTCGAAGCAGCTTGCGATGCGCGTCGGCATTTCTTCCGTCAGCATCGAGGGGGCGCTGGCGAACCTCGCCGCCGAGCCGCCGCCGTCCGGCTTCGACGCCGTCCGCGCCGCCGCGCGCAAGGCGTGGAATGACGAGCTCGGCCGGATCACGGTCGAGACCCCGAGCGACGATCTGAAGAAGATCTTCTACACCGCGATGTACCACTCGTTCATCTTCCCCGGCGCGTTCTCCGACGTCGACGGGCGCTACAAGGGCTACAAGGACACCGTCGTGAAGGCCGAGGGCTTCACGAAGATGCACGTGCTCTCGCTCTGGGACACCTTCCGCGCGCTGATGCCGCTGGTCGCGTTGGTCAACCCGCAGGTCACGAGCGACACGATCAACTCGATGCTGCACCAGTACCAGCAGACGGGCCAGCTCCCGATCTGGGAACTCGCGGGCGACGAGACGATGTGCATGATCGGCTACCACTCGATCCCGGTCATCTGCGAGGCGTGGTTCAAGGGAATCGGCGGGTTCGACAAGGCCTTCGCCTACGAGGCGATGAAGGCGGCCGCGAACCACGACATCCGCGGGCTGCCGCTGTACCGGTCGATGGGCTACATCCCGTGCGACCAGGAGAAGGAGTCCATCTCGAAGCTCGTCGAGTACTGCTACGACGACTGGTGCATCGCGCAGGTCGCGAAATCGCTCGGCCGGGATGAGGACTACAAGGAGTTCATGAAGCGCAGCCAGAACTACCGGAACGTGTTCGACGCGAAGACCGGCTTCCTGCGCGGGAAGAAGGCCGACGGCACGTGGCTCGAGCCGTTCGATCCGAAGTTCTCCGCGCACGGCGAGCACGTCTACACCGAGGGCAACGCGTGGCAGTGGCTGTGGTTCGTCCCGCACGACCCCGAGGGGCTGATGGGCCTGCTCGGCGGACCGAAGGCCTTCGTCGCGAAGCTCGACCAGCTTTTCACCGAGAGCCCGGAGATCAAGGGCGAGAACGCGTCGATGGACATCTCCGGCCTGATCGGCCAGTACGCCCACGGCAACGAGCCGAGCCACCACACGGCGTATCTCTACAACTTTGCCGGCCGGCCGGACCGGACGCAGGAGCGAGTGCGCGCGATCGTCTCGACGCTCTACACGTCCGCGAACAACGGCCTGTGCGGCAACGACGACTGCGGGCAGATGTCCGCCTGGTACGTGTGGAACGCGCTCGGCCTCTACCCGATGAACCCGGTCAGCGCGCGCTACGAACTCGGATCGCCCTGCTTCGACCGGGTGACCGTGAAGCTCGGCAACGGCAAGACGCTGACGGTCGCGGCCGGCCCCGGCGCGTCGAAGAACCCCTACGTGAAGTCCGTCAGTCTCAACGGCCGGAAGCTCGACCGCCTCTTCGTCACCCACGACGAACTCGCGCAGGGCGGCGAGTTGAAGTTCGAGATGTCGGCGACGCCGGTGCGGTAGGCGCGGTTCGCGGGTTCCAAGGTTCGGAGGTTCGCAGGTTCGGGGGTTCCAAGGGTTGGAGGTTCCGGGTTCCGCGTTGACCTCACTGCATGGAGGGCCGAGCTACGCGAGGCCGGGGGGCAGGCCTTCATAAGAACGCAACGTTCGGGCTCGCGGTAGCTCGCCCCTCCATCATGCGGCAGGGCAAGGCGCCCGCCGGCACCCCATCCGTTCCGCCTACGGAATCGGCGGATGGACGCCCCACTGCCTGTTCGGCTCGGGGCCGAGGTCGAGTTCCAGCGCGCCGCCCTTGGCCAGTTCATCATGGTAGAACCAGCAACCGGTCAGCGGGCGGCCGTTGAGTCTGGCGGACTGGATGTAGATGTTCTTCGGGCCGGCGTTGCGGGCGGTGATGCGGAACGAGCGGCCGGGGTGGTAGGCCGGATCGAGGTGGAGGGTGACCTCGGGGAACACGGGGGCGGTCAGCTGCCAGGTCGGCCGCCGGGCGGCGCCGCCCCGTTCGTCGAACAAGCCGAGCGCCAGCAGCGCGGCGAGGGCGCCCATCTGGCCCTGGTCCTCGTCGCCGTGGTAGCCGTCCTGCGGCGTGATGCTGCTGAACACGGCCTGGCGGACCGTGCGCGCCCACTTCTGCGCGAGCCAGGGCTGCCCGGCGAAGTTGAACATGTGGGCCATGCCGGTCGAGGGCTGGTTCTCGTAGTCGACCCACGCGGCGCCGTGCTGGCCGTGCGGCACGATGAAGTTCATCGGCTCGGCGCGCTTGAACTGGGCGTCCAGCGCGGCGGCATAGGCCTCCGCGCCGCCGAAGAGGCGCATCAGGCCGCGCGGATCGTGCGGGACGAAGTGGGTGTAGATCGCGCCGGTCGCCTCGCAGAATCCCTTCGTCGTGAAGTTCTTCCCGGTGGAAACGGGGGAGAAATCCTTGAGCCAGGAGCCGTCCTTGTTGCGCGGGCGCATCCAGCCGGAGCCGTCCCAGAGGTTCGTGTAGTTCATGGCGCGCGCGGCGAAGAGCTTCGCGTCGTCCGCCTTGCCCAGCGACGTGGCGAGTTCGGCGAGGCACCAGTCCTGGTATGCGTACTCGAGGGTCATCGAGGCGCCGTCCTTGTGCATGCCCTTCCCCTCAATGCCCTCGGGGACGTAGCCGCGGTCGACGTAGTAGGTGATGCCGCCGCCCGCCGCGTTGGTGCGGTTATGCTCGTAGCCGGCATGCGCGCGGATGCCGCCGGGGAACGCGTTCTTGCGAAGGCCCGCCCACGCGGCTTCGGCGTCCCAGTTCCGGATGCCCATGTGGTAGGCGGTGGCGAAGAACGATGCGGCGGGGTCGCCGATCATGACGAACGTGTAGTTGCCGCCGGCGGGGCCGCGGGGGATCAGGCCGCCGTTCCGGTACATGTCGACCATCGTGGCGCAGAAGCCATCCATGACGTCGGGACAGACCAGCGGCCAGAGCAGGTCGAGGGTCCAGTGCGAGCCCCACCACGCGTCGAAGTTGTGGTGCGGGAAGAGCGGTTTCCCGTCGGGGCCGCAGCGGACCCTCCGCACGCGCGGCTCCGGACCGGTGTTGTCGCAGTAGGCGCCGTCGGCGTCGCTGACGATGCGCCGGCCGAGCAGGGAATGCCAGAGGTCGGTGTAGAAGCGCGTGGTGTCGGCATCCGACCCGCCGGCCACTTCGACGCGGCCAAGGCGGCGGTTCCACTCGTCGCGCGACTCGGCGACGACGCGGTCAAAGTCCCAGTGCGGGAGCTCCGCGGCCAAGTTGCGGCGCGCGCCGTCGATCCCGGTGTAGGAGATCGCCACCTTCATCAGCAGCGGATCCGCCGAGGGCGCGAAGCGGGCGAAGACGCCCGCGTTGGTTCCGGCGACGGACGTGACGGCTCCCGCGAGGGGCTTCCCGGACTCCCAGCCGCCCATCGCGGACATCGGGCGGTTGAACTGCGCGACGAAGTACACGGTGAAGGGCTTGGGGCGGCGCGTCGTGGCGGCCATGACGGCGAGTCCCTCGACTTCCGTTTCGCCGGTGCGACGGACCTCGCTGTGCGCGATCTTGTCCATCAGCACCGCGCCGGTGTCGAGGAGGACGCCCGCCTCCGCGGCCGCCGGGAACGTGTAGCGGTGGAAGCCGACGCGGCAGGTCGAGGTCAGTTCGGCGGTCACGCCGTAGGTCTTCAGGACGACCTTGTGGTAGCCGGCGCGGGCGACCTCGTCGTCGTGCGAGAACTCCGACTGGTAGGCGTCGGCCCCGAGATGACCCTTCGGCTCGCCGGTGAAGGGCATGGCGGAGATCCCGTAGAGCTGCCAGCCGTGGATGTGGCTGAAGCCTCGGATGGACGTGTCGCCGTAGAGGTAGCCGTTCATCCAGTCGCCGCCGGTGCGGGTGTCGGGGCTGAGATTCACCATGCCGAACGGCCGGCAGGCGGAGTTGAAGAAGAACCACCGAGACGCGACGGTGCCGCTGCGCGGCTCGACCCAGTCCGCCGGCGACTTCGCCGCCGCCCCCGCCGCCGTCTGCGCCGCCACGATCCCCGCCAGCATCCACCGCCACGTGTTCATCCGTCGCCTCCGCCGTACCGTCCGCCCCGGACGTGCGGCCAGCGTAGCCCGATCGGGAGGCGGACAACAACATCCAACGTCCAACAGCCAACGCCCGACAGCGAACTCCGAACATCCAACATCGAGCATCGATCGACGGGCAGACCTCGATACGCGAACCTCGGAACCTGTGAACCTCCGATCGCAATGCAACCGGGCGGCGGGGCCGCCGCCCCTCCCTGCACCTCTGCGGGAGTCCGGGAGGGGCCGCGGCCTCGCGGACCGATCCACGGGCTCTAGGGCAGGATGTCCCGGAGGGAATCCACGACCGGCGCGCCGCTCGCGGCGAGCTTGGCGCGCGTCTGGTGGCCGCAGGGGACGAGGATGCAGCCCGCCCCCATCGCGGCGGCGACCTCGGCGTCGTGAACGGTATCGCCGACGACCAGCACGGCGTCGGCCGGAACGCCGATGCGTTGCCGAAGGGCGATCCCCTGCTCCCGCTTGCCGAAGGCGTAGATGTCATCACCGCCGACCACGTGATCGAACCGGTCCCGGAGGCCGAAGTGCCGGAGCAGTTCGTCGAGCGTGTCGTGGCGGTAGGCCGAGAGGACCGACTGGCCGATGCCTGCCGCCCGGATGGCGTCGATCGTCTCCCGGGCGCCCGACTGAAGCCCGCATTCGAGGCGGCGGCGCTCATAGAGGCGGATGAACTCGGCGCCCACGATCTCGAATGGATCCCGGGCGAAATCGAACCCCAACCGCACGTAGTAGTCGCGCACCGGGAAGTCGAACAGATCGGCGTAGCGCTCCGGGGTGAGCCCCGGGAGGCCCCGGGCGCGCAGGAGACCGTCCATCACCTCGACGCAGAGCCAGGCGTCGTCGAAGAGCGTTCCGTTCCAGTCCCACACGACGTGGCGGCAGGAAGCCGGGAGGCGCGGGGGCATGGTGTCGCCGGGCGTCATCGCTCGAACGGGTCCACCATGGACGGTTTGCCGCAGAAGATGCAGATGGGGCGGTTTTTGACCATGACGCGGTCGCAGTGCGGGCACTTCCGGGGCGGCGACGGGGCGACGCGTCCGTCGGCCCGGCCGTCGCGCAGGTCGATCTCGGTGATCCGGCGGAAGAGTTCGGCGTCGGTATAGCCGTGCTTCTCCTTGAGGATCTGCCACAGCGCCTCGGTGATCATGAGCAATCGTTCGATGTCCGCCCGCGCCGCCAGAGCGAAGGCCCGCGCTTCCGACGCCGCGGATGGCGTCAGCGGGGGCAGGCCGCCGGACACCGCGGCCGCCACCGCCGCGCCGTCCGCGACGGCTCCCAGCAGAGTGGAATGAAACATGATGCACCTCTCCGGTTGGCGGACACCGTAGCGGACCGCCCCCGCCTGCGCAACGGTGGAAGCCACCGGTTCGGGATTGAGCCGGGACCGCGGACACCGCAAACTGCCGCGATGGATCCGACCCCGTACAGGGAGTGCAGGCTGTGTCCCCGCGACTGCGGTGTCGACCGCACGGCCGGGCGGACCGGCCGCTGCGGCGAAACGTCGGCCCTGCGCGTGGCCTCCATCGGACCGCATTTCGGCGAGGAGCCGTCCTTCACGGGCACCCGCGGGTCCGGCACGGTCTTCTTCACGGGCTGCTCCAGCGGCTGCTTCTTCTGCCAGAACTGGCAGATCTCGGTGGAACACCTGGGCGGGGAGCTTTCGTGCGACGACTTGTTCGCCCGGGTGCTGTCCATGGTCCGCGGCGGGGTGCACAACGTGAACTTCGTCACGCCGGACCACGTCTGGCCGCACGTGGAGGATCTCTGCATCCGCCTGCGCGCGGCGGGCGTGAACGTGCCGTTCCTTTTCAACGGATCCGGATACCATCGGGCCGACAGGATCCCGGCCTATCTCCGCCACATCGACATCTTCCTTCCCGACTTCAAGTTCGCCGACCCCGGGCTGGCGCACCGATGCATGGGCGACCGGCGCTACCCGGCGATCGCCCTCGCCGCGCTCCACGCGATGGTGGAGGCGCGGGGCTTCCTGGAGCCCTGGGATCCGACGGGGTCGCGGACCGCCGAGCGCGGCGTCCTGGTCCGGCACCTGGTTCTTCCCGGGCAGGTCCGGAACAGCCTGGAGGTCCTCCGCCGTCTCCGCCGCGAGTTCGGCCGCCACCTTCCGCTCAGCGTCATGAGCCAGTTCCGTCCCAATCCGGCCTGTCTGGAACGCCCCGACTTCGCCCGGGGGCTGACCCGCGCGGAGTACGACGAGGTCCTGGCCAGTGTCGCCGAGCTGGGTTTCGACCAGGTCTACTTGCAGGAGTTGAAGGACGACGACGCCTTCTCCCCGGACTTCCGCCGCGAACGGCCGTTCCATGGCAACCGAATCGACCCGCCCCGTCCCCCGTCCTGAGCCATCCCCCCGCACCGTGGAAGGCAAAAAATGGGCCCCGAAAACCGCTTCCATGGCCCCTTTGCGCACGGCGCCATCTTTTTTCTCTTGAGCCCCACAAGATGTGGCGTAGATTTTTGATCGCGACAGGAGTTATTAACAACCTGTAGTGGTTGTGATGGTCATCACAAGAAGCTGATTCTGAAACGGTTGCAGATCGGGGGGCGGGGAAATGCTGGAATCCAGGGATGCGGTGCAGACGGGGGCTCGGGCCCATCGGGCCGGCAAGGTTCAATCAGGGCAGGTTTCCCGTCTTCCGGCAGACCGCCGGTCGGCACGGGCGGGCGAGAGGAAGGGGCTCCAGGTGAAGCGGGTGTTCACGACGCCGGGCGTCGATCCGTTCGAGGCGGTGAACTGGGACCTTCGCAAGGCCCAGATCACGGACGACCGGGGCCAGGTCATTTTCGAGCAGGACAACATCGAGGTTCCGTCCACCTGGTCGCAACTCGCGACGAACGTGGTGGCCTCGAAGTACTTCTACGGCACGCACGGCACGCCCGAGCGTGAGCGGTCCGTCCGCCAGTTGATCCACCGCGTCGTCCGCACGATCGCCGACTGGGGCGTCCGCGACGGCTACTTCCAGACCCCGGAGGACGGCGAGTCCTTCTACAACGAGCTGGCCTACCTCTGCGTCAACCAGTACGGGTCCTTCAATTCCCCCGTGTGGTTCAACTGCGGCCTGTTCCACGCCTACGGCGTCGGGAAGCAGAGCGCGGCCGGGAACTTCCATTTCGACAAGCTGACCGGCGCCGTGCGCCGCTCGAACACGCAGTACGAGCATCCGCAGTGCTCGGCGTGCTTCATCCAGTCGGTCGGAGACTCGATGGACAGCATCATGGACCTCGCCCGCAGCGAGGCGATGCTCTTCAAGTTCGGCAGCGGAAGCGGCACGGACCTCTCGACGCTCCGCTCCGAGCGCGAGCGCCTCAGCGGCGGCGGCCGGCCCAGCGGCCCGCTGTCGTTCCTCAAGGTCTACGACTCGATCGCCAGCGTCGTGAAGTCCGGCGGCAAGACACGCCGCGCGGCGAAGATGAACACGCTCAAGGTCTGGCACCCGGACATCAAGGAGTTCATCCAGGCCAAGCAGCGCGAGGAGAAGAAGGCGTGGGCCCTGATCGAGGAGGGCTACTCCGGGAACTTCAACGGCGAGGCCTACGGATCCGTCGCCTTCCAGAACGAGAACCTCAGCATCCGCGTGACCGACGAGTTCATGAAGGCGGTCGAGGAGGACCGCGAGTGGACGACGCACATGGTCACCGACGCCTCGAAGCCCGGTCCGTCGTACAAGGCGCGCGACCTGATGCGGTGGATCGCCGAGGGCACGTGGACCTGCGGCGATCCGGGCGTGCAGTACGAGGACACGATCCAGCGCTGGCACACCTGCAAGACCGACGGCTCGATCAACTCGAGCAATCCGTGCAGCGAGTACATGTTCCTCGACGACAGCGCGTGCAACCTCGCCTCGCTGAACCTGATGAAGTTCCTCGACGAGCGCGGCACGTTCGATGTCGCCCGGTTCAAGGCCGCCGTCGAGATCTACATCACGGCGCAGGAGATCCTGGTCGACAACTCCAGCTACCCGACCGAGCGGATCGCGCTCAACAGCCACCGCTACCGTCCCCTCGGCCTCGGCTACGCCAACCTCGGCTGCATGCTGATGGCGCTGGGGCTGCCCTACGACAGCGACGAGGGCCGCACGCTGGCCGGCGCGGTCACCGCCGTCATGCACTGCCACGCCTTCACGCACTCGGCCCGGCTCGCGGCCGACCATGGCGCCTTCGAAGGCTACGAGAAGAACCGCGACGCCATGCTCGGCGTGATCGACATGCACCGGCGGGCCGCGCACGCCATCCCGGAAGCCTGCCCCGCACCGCTGCGTGAAGCGGCCATCGAGTGCGCCGAGGCCGCCCTTGCGGCGGGCCAGGCCCACGGCTTCCGCAACTCGCAGGTCACCGTACTGGCCCCCACCGGGACGATCGGCTTCATGATGGACTGCGACACGACGGGCGTCGAACCCGACATCGCGCTGGTGAAGTACAAGACCCTCGCCGGCGGCGGCATGATGAAGATCGTCAACCAGACCGTCCCGCGCGCCCTGAAGCGCCTCGGCTATGACGACGCCGCGATCGAGGGCATCCGGACCTTCATCGACAAGCACGACACGATCGAGGGCGCCCCCGGAATGCGCGACGAGGACCTGCCCGTCTTCGACTGCGCGTTTCCGCCCAAGAACGGCAAGCGCACGATCCACCACCTCGCGCACCTGCGCATGATGAGCGCCGTGCAGCCGTTCCTGTCGGGCGCCATCTCCAAGACCGTCAACATGCCGGAGTCCTCGACCGTCGAGGACATCGCCCAGACCTACATGACCGGCTGGAAGCTCGGCCTGAAGGCCGTCGCGATCTACCGCGACGGCAGCAAGCGCAGCCAGCCGCTCAACACGAGCAAGGAAGGCAAGGAGAAGGCCAAGGCCTCCGAACCCGGCGCCGTGCATGCCGCCACCCCGGGCGGCAACGGCTCCAAGGCCCGCCCCCTGCGCCGGCGCATGCCCGCCACGCGCCGCTCGATCACGCACAAGTTCGACATCGCGGGCCACGAGGGCTATCTCACCGTCGGCCTCTACGACGACAACTCGCCGGGCGAGCTGTTCATCACCATGGCCAAGGAGGGAAGCACCGTCGGCGGCCTCATGGACTCCTTCGGCACGGCGATCTCGTTGTGCCTCCAGTACGGCGTCCCCGTGAAGACCCTCGTCGAGAAATTCGCCCACTCGCGCTTCGAGCCGAGCGGCTTCACGAAGAACCCGGACATCCCCATCGCCAAGTCCCTGACCGACTATATCTTCCGGTGGATGGGACAGACATTCCTGGACAAACGGGATGAAACGGCGGACCGCGACGTCCCGCCGACAGCCGCCCAGGCCCCCGCCGACCCGGCCGCCATGCCCCAGGCCTCGGCCGCCACGGTGGAAAAGGCCACCGATGCCGCCCGAAGCACCAGCGTCAGGGCCAACCGCATCGACGCCCAGTTCCAGCACTTCATGGAAGACGCCCCCGCCTGCGATCAGTGCGGCGCCATCACGGTGCGGAACGGCGCCTGCTACCGCTGCTACAACTGCGGCAACTCCATGGGATGTTCCTGATCGGACCGATCGCCGCGCAACCCGCGGCTCCAATGGTCATGCAGCCGCCCGCCCCCGCCCAGGGGCGGGCGGTTCGTTTGGCCCCGGACCACAGGATCATACCAGGATACAACTTTGTATGTTTCTGATATGCTTAGTTCTCTTTTGTATTACTAACACGTATGGCCGTAGAGGCCGCAGGCGCCATGTCATCGATTGCTAGATCTATATAATGTTCTGATGCATACGGTTACGTATTTCTTCACCAGAGTTGGACCCGGCATTGGCATGCCTGTTGCTAACTGCTACGCATCGCTCGAAGCAACCCGGTGGGGTTCCGGAACTGCGAGCGGAACGGCCAGGGCCCCGGACGAACGGGGCGGGCTTCATGAACGAAAGGAACGGACGATGAACATGCGGACGATGGTTGTGGCGGGCCTGATCGTGACGGGCGGAATGAGCGGGGCGGAGGCCGCGACGGGGTCGTTCGCGCTGAGCCCCCTGTCCGGCTACATGTGGCGTGGTCAGTACTACAGCGACGAGCCCGTCCTGCAGCCGAGCATCACGGTGAGCGGCGACAACGGATTCTCGATCAACGTCTGGGGCAACCTGGATCTGACCGACAACAACAACGCGTACGACGAGACGGGCGCACTCGTGACGGAGCGCGAGGACGAGTTCACGGAACTCGACCTGACGCTCTCCTACACGCTCCCCCTGGAGGGGCCGGTCGGCCTGACGCTGGGTTTCATCCAGTACACGTTCCCGGCGTACAGCCTGAGCACGCGGGAGTTCTACGCGACGATCGTCGGCAAGACACTGCTGAACCCGACGCTGTCGGTCTACGGTGACATCGACGCCGCCGAGGGCTTCTACGGCAACTTCGGCCTGTCGCACTCCTTCACACTGGCGGAGAAGCTGACGCTGGGCCTCAGCGCCTCCATCGGCTACGGCACGGAGAAGTACAACGCGTTCTACTTCGGCGTCGAGGACGACCTGCTCAACGACGTCAACGCCGGCGCGACGCTGACGTACGCGGTGACGGACAAGTTCTCGCTGGCCGCGGTGGCGACCTTCACGACGCTGATCGACAGCGACATCGAGGACGGCGCCCTGGCGATCGGCTACGACGACACCGAGGCGGTCGTGGGAGGCGTCACGGCGACCTACACATTCTGAGACAGCCCACAACCCGCGCGGAATCTCCTCCCCATGACCGCGCGGGCCATCCCGAGGGCCGGACGGGACTGCACCCACCCGTCCGGCCCTTTTCCTTTCAGAACGGATGGAAGGAAGGATGGATGGATGATTGGATGGATGGGAATGAGCGTCCCCATCCACTTATCCACTCATCCATTCATCCGCCCGTCGATCATCCACCCGCGCTCGCCCGGGCGCGGAGGCGCAGGGCCTGCAGCCGGATGAAGCCGGTCGCGTCGGACTGGTCATACCCGCCCGCGCCTTCGAAGGATGCGATGTGCGGATTGTAGAGCGACCGCGGCGCCTTCCGCCCGACGACGGTGCAGTTCCCCTTGTAGAGCTTCACGCGGGCCGTGCCCGTGACGACCGAGGCCGCCTGGTCCATCGCCGCCTGGAGCATCTCGCGCTCGGGGGCGAACCAGAAGCCGTAGTAGACCATCTCGGCGTAGCGCGGCACGAGCGAGTTCCGGAGGTGGAGGACCTCGCGGTCCATCGTGAGTTGCTCCACCGCCTCGCGGGCCCGGTGCAGGACCGTTCCGGCCGGGGTCTCGTAGACGCCGCGGCTTTTCATGCCGACGAACCGGTTCTCGACCAGGTCGATCCGCCCCACCCCGTGCCGCCCGGCGAGCTTGTTCAGCGTCTGCATGACCTTCAGCGGGTTCATCCGCCGGCCGTTGACCGCGACGGCGTCGCCGCCCTTGAACTCGATCTCGACGTACTCGGGCGCATCCGGCGCGTCCTCGGGGTCGACGCTCAGCTTGAAGATGTCCTTCGTCGGCTCGTTCCACGGATCCTCGAGAATCCCGCCCTCGTAGCTGATGTGGAGGAGATTCCGGTCCATCGAGTAGGGCTTCTTCGCGGAGGCCTCGACGGGAATCCGGTTCTTCGCGCAGTAGGCGATCATGTCCGCCCGGCCCTGGAACTGCTCCCGGAAGCGCGCCTCGCGCCACGGGGCGATGATCCGGATGTCGGGCTGGAGCGCGAACGCCGTCAGTTCGAACCGGACCTGGTCGTTCCCCTTGCCCGTCGCGCCATGGGCGATCGCCTCGGCCCGGTTCTCCCGGGCGATCTCGACCATGCGCTTGGCGATCAGGGGCCGCGCGATGGAGGTTCCGAGCAGGTAGCCGGACTCGTACACGGCGCCGGCCCGGAGCATCGGGAAGACGAAATCGCGCGCGAACTCGGCCCGGAGATCCTCGATGTAGACCTTCGACGCGCCGGTCTTCTTCGCCTTGACGTCGAGGCCGTCGAGTTCCTCCTCCTGCCCGACGTCCGCGCAGAAGGCGATCATCTCGGCCCGATAGGTCGCCTTGATCCACTTCAGCAGAACCGATGTGTCGAGCCCGCCCGAATATGCCAGTACGATCTTCATGTGCCCTCTCCGGTTGCGAAACGGGCCCTTGTACCGCCGCCGCCGTTCGGATTCAAGCGCGGCCGCCCCCAAGAATCATCGGCTGGGCCGGAGAACCCGGCGAAGTGAGTTGCGCCGAGGGGCTCGTGCACGGCGCCGACCCTGCTTCGCGAAGACGCTATGCAGGGCAGGCACCGCGGCGCCCTCCAGGCCCGTCCTCTCGTATCTCTGTGGGATCTGGATCTGGAGGGCCGCGCTCTGTCGCGGCCGTGTCCACGCGTACCTCTGACCGGATTCTCTCACGTGCATCCAGCGTAGACGATGGATTGGGGGCCCCCTTTCCGGTTTGCCATCGCCCCGGCGCGCGGCGCACAATGCCTGCATGACACCGGACCTCCAATCGTGCCTCCTCTGCGACGACGTCCGCCAGGAGCGAAACGGCAAGTTCATCCTGATCGGCCTGTTCGACGCGATCGGCGCGCCGGCCTTCCCGCTGGTCTACCCTCGCCTCTTCATGGTCACGCGCTGGTGCAGCGGCGAGGGCGGCTTCCTCCAGCACACGCGCATCCTGGCGCCCGACCAGGTGACGCCGGTGATCGACGGGAGGGACATCGCCTTCCAACTCCCCGGGCCGGAGGCGACCGCGACCAATGTGGAGATCTTCCTGAACAAGACCTTCGCGGCCGAGGGAACCCATTGGGTCGAGATCCTGCTGAACGGCGACCTGAAGCTCCGTTTCCCCCTGCGGGTGCAGAAGATCGCGCCCGCCCCCGCCTCGTCCGCATGACGGCCCTCCCCAGGGGACTGGCGGTCGCCGTCGGCCTCCTGCTGGCGGCCTGCGGGGGGCACGAGGAACCCGCGTTCGTCCCGATCCCCGGAGGACTTGTGGCGCTGGGAAGCCGCGACCCGTCGGCCCGCAACCCGCCGCACACCGTCCGGATCGCGCCCTTCTCCATCGCCGCCCGGGAGACGACCGTGGCCGGGTTCACCGCCTTCCTCAACGATACCGGCGCATCCCCGGGGCTCTCGCCCCATCCCGACATGGCGCACCGCGGTCGCCGATGGGTCCCGGCGGCGGGCCGGGCGCGCATGCCGGTGACCCACGTGACGCGGCACGAGGCCGAGGCCTACTGCGGCTGGCTTTCGCGCCGGCTCGGCCGTCGGATCCGGCTCCCGACGGAGGACGAATGGGAGGCGGCCGCCCGCGGCGGCATCCGCGGAGCCCCCTGGCCATGGGGCTGGGGATCGGCCGAGGGACGGGCCATCCTGAACCGCCCGGGGCCCTCCGCGGCCGGGGACCTTCCGGCCAACGGCTACGGCCTGCACGACGCCGCCGGCAATGTCTTCGAATGGTGCGCCGGCGAGGCCGCCGGGGGCATCCCTGCGCGGGGCGGGGCGTGGGCCGAACAGGATCCGGACATGGGGACCGTGGCCCGCCGGTTCGCCTTCCGCACGGACTACCGCGGGGCGGACACGGGATTCCGGGTGGCGGCGGACTGACCGGAAGCCCCCGGCCGCTCGTGCGGCCCGGGACGGACGAGGGCGGCGTGCAGAAGCGGAAGGAAGTCGCCCAGTTGCCGGACGTACTCGTCGGAGTCCTTCGCCCGCCGCCCGGACACCGAGATGTAGGCCCAACGATGGGCCACGCTGTGGACGACGCGGTCCCATGCCAGCCAGAACATCCGCATGTAGTGATCGGGCGTCTCGCGCCCCTGGCCGACGAACCAGTACGCATAGTACGAGAGGTACCCGTAGGCCCCCTGGGCGGTCTCGATCTTCCGCTCGTTCGTGAAGACCATCACCTTCAGCGGATCCCGTCCCGGCATCGGAAACTCCCGGATGTCGCGCGACAGGATCGTGTGCCCCTGCCCCGTCAGGCACCGCTCGGGCCGGTGGATGCTCTCCCGATCGCGGCCGGTCAGGACGATGGAGACGTAGACGGACTCGCCCGCGGCATTCTGGTAGATGGACTTGATGAACTCCGTGTCCTTGGGGAGTTGCTCGTACTCCTCCACCGTCATGGCGTGCAGCGGCGCACCACAGGAAGGGCATTTCGAGGGATCGGCACCGAGTTCGTCGGTGCGGTGCTCCTTCCGGCAGGACGCCTCGTGGCAGAACCGGAGCTCGTGACCGGACCATCCGCCCAGCCGGGCCGGCAGCTCCATGCGCACGCCGGGCTGGTCCTGCAGCGTCACGTCGACAAAGGCGTGCAGCGCCCAGCACGCCCCCGCGAGGAGCACCAGGACCGGCACGACCGCCCGGGCCTGGGCGCTCATTTCGGAGCCCCCTCCGGCGCCGGCTGCGTCATCCGCCTGCGCACGCCCGCCCACGCCCACCGCAGGTCGGTGTTGAGGATCGAGCCGATGCTGACCATGAGCAGGATGGCCACCGTGAAGACCACGTAGCCCGAGTAGTCGTGCACGATGCCCACCGCCACGCGCTCGCCGAAGGACTCCGCAATCAGGCCGATGAAAATGATGCGCACCACGTTGCCCGCGATCGCCAGAGGGACGGAGCTGAGGAACAGGATCCACTGCTTCAGGAGGGTCCGCTGGGTCACGTAGGCGTACACGGCCGTCAGCGCCGTCATCGCCAGCAGGGACCTCAGCCCGCTGCAGGGGTTCGCCACGTCGACCCCCCACCGCTCCGTGCCCATCATGTCGAAGGCACGGATCGAGGACCCGATCTGCACGACATCGATGCTCAGGCCGTGCAGAACGGCCACGGACACGTTCGTCGCGAAGATGCGCAGCGGGAATGCGATCACGTCGAGGAAGTTCAACGGAATGCAGAAGACCAGGTAGGACACCGGGAAGATCAGGTGCTTGGCGAAGCGCCAGCCGCAGAAGTAGAGCGGGAAGGCCCACAGGAGCAGGACAAGCGCCCCCAGCGAGACACGCGTCTGCTGCATCTTCGCGCCGATCCAGTGCAGCGCAAGGGCCAGAACGATCAACACCAGGCCGGCCGGGTTGATGGCGCGGGGCGCCGCCATCAGGTCGTGCCGCTTGTGCCAGACCGCCCACAGGCTGACGAACGGAATGAGGAACCCGTGCGAATAGTCCGCCCCGCCGAACGAGATCTTGTCCTGCCAGCGGGCATACATCCACAGGAACGCCGACCGGCCGCCGGCATCCGCCACCGTGTTGCCCAGGAAGTGAAACATGGCGAACAGGAAGCCGACGATCACGGCCGCCAGCCCGACTCCCATCAGTTCGCCCCGGCTCAACGCGGCCAGCCGCCATCGGTCGCTGAGGATCATTCGAACTGCACCCGGCCGTCTCCCTCCTCCCCGAGACCTTCAACGTCCTGGTCG
>CAYODK010000053.1:0-28968 GCA_964402695.1 uncultured Verrucomicrobiota bacterium | reverse complement strand
GTAAACAACGTCACCGGTCGCGCCATGTTGTGCTCCTTCCCGGGTTGCCCCCGGATGATTCCGCAAAACTCTAACGAAGGCCGGGGCCCGGAGGAAGCAAATGTTGTCCGCCCGCCGCGCCGTGGCCGTTGCGATCCTCCGTGCCGGGGCCGCATTTTTCCGCGTTTGATCTTGACTTGGGCGGGCAAAAGCCTACAAGCCTCGCTTGGAGGCGTTCCGCACCGCATTGGGTCATCCCGCCACGATCGGCCGGCGGCGCGGCGCGTCCGGACGGGAGGAGAACGGCGGTATGAAGACGTGGAGATGGAATGCGGCGGCCCGGGTGGTCCTGCTATCCCTGTCGCTGTCGGGAGCCGTCGCCGTGCGGGCGGACTGGGAAGTGGGGGACGATTACAAGATGCATTTCCCGCAGTTGCCGGACCCGACGGGCTGGGACATCAACATGAGCGGTCTCACGGTTGCCGACGACTGGCGCTGCACGGAGAGCGGTCCGGTCAGCGGCATCCACTTCTGGGTGTCCTGGCATGAGAACAACGGGCATCCGACGAACATCCTGAACGTTCACCTGAGCGTCCACTCGGATGTTCCCGATCCCGACGGCACCGGTCCGCTTTACAGCATGCCCGGCGGCCTGTTGTGGCAGCGCGACCTCTCGTCGTTGTCGTTCCAGTATGCAGGCCCGTACGTCGGGCTTCAGGGTTGGTACGATCCGCTCACCGGATATGCAGCCGCCGAGGATCACACCCTGTACTGGCAGATCAACGTGCCGATCACGGTCGATCCGTTCGTTCAGACGCTGAACGAGATCTACTGGCTCGACGTGAGCCTGCTGGTCAATTCGGCCCAACCGGCGGGATGGAAGACCAGTTCGACGAACTTCAACGACGACGCGGTCTGGTGGGATCCCGGCCCCGGCCTGTGGAGGGAGCTGCGCGACCCGTTCGAGCCGACCCAGTCGCTGGATGCGGCGTTCGTCATCGTGCCGGAGCCGGGCACCCTCGGGTTGGGCGGGGTGGCCGCCCTGGTTCTCGCGGGCGTGGTCCGGGCCCGCCGCCGCCGCCATCGATCCTGATAGGGGCGTCGCCGGGTTCCCCGCGGGTGGAACGCACGCGCGGCAGCCGGTAGACTGGGGGCTGTGAAGTCTTCCGAGTCACAGCCGGGCGCGGTCGTGGTCCACCGGGCGAGCGGGGACCCGGCGCGCGTGAAGCACCTGGGTCCCTACGGCATCGAGTCGTTGATCGATCCCGGGGAGGAGGACCGGGCCACCGCCTACCGCGTGACCATCGGTCCCCGCCAGTCCACGCGCATCAGCGTGCATCGCATCGCGGAGGAATTCTACTACGTCATCGCCGGCCGCGGCACGGCGATCCTGAACGGAGTGGAGCACGCCCTGAAGGCCGGGGACTTCCTTCGGCTGCCCGCGGGGACCCTGCACGGGTTCCGAACGGACGACGATCCCCTCGACATGTTGAACACGCACACGCCCGGTTGCCGGCCGGATCGCGATGTCCATTTTCCCGACGGGCCCGCCCCGGCCGGCTTCGGTCCGGGGGACGGGCGGGAATGACGTCCCGCCCCGGCGAGGCTCAGCCGGCCGTGCGGCGGCGGAGCAGGACGGCCGCGGCCAGCAGGCCGAAGAAGCCCAGCGCGCCGGGCTCGGGGACGACGGTCAGCGTGATGTCGTCGGTGTTGTAGTCGATCTGGAAGGTCGTTGCGCCGACGGCGAACTGGCTTCCGTCCGGCTTCCCGCTGAAGGTTCCGAACGTGTCGGGGTCGAAGCCCGACAGGCCGTTGACGATCAGGAACGCATCGCCCAGGCCCGGGGTGAACCCGAGGTTGACCACGAGTTCGGGGCCGTTCAGGGTCAGTCCGAACCCGCCCATCGCCAGCTGGTCGTACTCCGTTCCGGCCGCGACCCCGTGGAGTTCCACGATGAAGCTCGCTCCCAACTCGAGGGTCACGGCGCCGCCGGCCGTCAGGACCCCGGGGCTGGCGCCGGGCGCGAGCGCGCCGCCGGACTCGACGGTGATGCCGGCCACCGAGCCGTTGCCTTGCAGGATGCCGTCGTCGTGGACGGTGATCAGCCCGCCCCCGGTGTACGCGCCATTCACCTGCAGCGTGCCGTTGGAGACCGACGTCGGCCCGGTGTAGCCGTTGGCGCCGTCGAGCACGAGCAGTCCCGCCCCGGCCTTGACGAGGTTTCCGTCGCCGGCCATCGCGGCCGTGACGGTGCCGGTGCGGCCGGCGTCGATCTCGAACACATGATGCCCGAGGTTGTTGAGGGTGAAGTCGACCCCGGAGATCGACAGGTCGGTCGCCGCGTCGTAGGTGCGGATGGCGCCCTCGTCCCAGGCGAACCGCCGGGTCACGTTGCCCGAACCGCCGCCCGCCTGGATCGTCCCGACCCGGAGCGTGCCGCCGCGCAGCTGGTATTCCCCGTTCACCGAGGCGGCGGCGCTGGCGTCCATCCGGTCTCCGATCGTGATCGTGCCGGCGAGGACCGTGCCGCCGCGCTGCTCGAACCAGCCCATGGGGTTGCCCGCCGCGGTGGTCACGCTGACCCGCTGGCCGAGGGTCAGGCTGGTCACATCGACCACGCCCGAGGCCATGGAGAACAGGCCGGTGCCGCTCGTCGAGTTCGCCAGGTTCTGGCCGATGATGACCGTGCCCAGCCGGGCGTCGACCGTGCCGTTCGTCAGGATCACGAACCCTTCGCCATTCCTAAGGCCGGAGTTTGCCACGCCGATCGTCAGGTCTGCGCGTCCCGCCGCGTTCGTCCCCCGGATCTCGAGGAAGGCATCCGCAAGACCGTCCCGGAACAGGATGTGACCTTCGTTCTTCTGATTCCCGACGAGAATCGAGCCCGCCACGATCCGGTTTGTCCGTCCAAGAAGCGCCACGCCGACGTTCTTGGTGCTATTGGCGCCGGCCGGGATCCCGGCGACGCTGAACGTGCCGGCGGTGACGATGGTCGAGTCGGCGAACGCCACGATGCCGGTCGACACCCCGTTCCCGGTCAGCCGGCCACCCATGTTGATCATGTTCGTCGGTGCGGAGAGGACCAGGGAGGCGAGATTCGAGGCGATCAGCGTCTGCTGCGTGTTGTTCGCGGTGCCGCCGATGGAGAGGTCGGCGGCGCTGTCCACGCGGAACGTGGCGGAGCCGACGATCGCCGCGGCCGACCCGTTGATCGAGGCGAGGCCGGCGACGGTCTGCGAGTTCGCGCCGAGGTCAAGGATGCCCGGGCCGGCCATGGTGAGCGTGGTGCCGGTCGGAAGGGCGTTGTCGCCGCCGGTGAGGCGCAGCGTGCCGTTGCTGACCATCGTCGCGCCGGCGTACGCCTGGATCGCGGAGAGCTCGAGCGTGCCGGCGCCGGTCTTGGCGAAGCCGCCGGGGCCGCTCAGGATGCCGTGATAGACGGTGTTGTCGCCGTTGTTGCCGGCGGTCAGCGTGATGCCCGCGCCCGCGAGATTGGTCAGCGCGACGTCGACGGCGCCCGCCAGACCCCCCACCAGGAAGTCCATGCCGCCGTCGAAGGCGATGCCGCCCGAGATGAGATTGCTCAGCGTCGTCCCCGAGGCCGCGCGCGGGTTGCCGAAGACCAGCAGGCCTTCACGGACGGTCGTGACGCCGCGGTAGTCGTTCGTGCCGCTGAAGGTCTGCGTGCCCGCGCCCTCCTTGACGATGTGGAGCTCGCTGCCCGGCCCGCCGTCGCGGATCATCCGGCTGTAGGCGTAATCCGTCCAGTTGCTGATCGTCAGCGTCGCCGCGGCGCCGCCGTTGGTCACGACGGCGTTCCCGGCGGCCGTCATGCCGGCGTTCGTCTGGAGGCCCGCGATCGTCTGATCGAAGCCGTTGAGATCGAACCGCGCGGTGGTCGTGGCGGCCTCGCCCAGGAACAGGGGCCGGATCGCGGGCATGATGTTCGCCGTGCCCATCCGGACGGTTCCGCGCGCCACGGTGAGGGCCGTCCAATCGTAGGTCTTCCCCGGGGCGCCGATCGTCCAGAGGTTGTCCTCGGTCTTGGACACTCCGCCCGTGACGACGAAGTTCCCGGCGATCCAGCCCTGGCCGTTGCCGCGGATGAAGATGAAGGCGCCGTTGGTGGTGATGCCGCTGACGTCGCCCGTCAGGACCAGGAGGTTGTTGGCCTCGGACACGAAGCCCACCGAGTTGACGTCGCCCTGCAACAGGACCGGCCCGGCCCAGGTGTTCGTTCCGCTCTGGCTGCGGAGATAGGCCCGGCCGACGGAGCTGCCCGAGAGCGTGAGTTCCTCGCCGGTGACCGTGATGTTGCTCGCCAGGTTGAGGGCGTAGCCGCCGGTTCCATTTCCGCCGTGGACGATCGTGTGCGCCGCGGTGGATCCGAGGGCTGTGGGATGCGAGATCTGGAGGGCTCCATTGCTGACGACGACCGCGCCGTCGAAGGTGTTGGCTCCGCCGAGGAGCAGCGTGTTGCCGTTGATCTTCGTGAGGCCGCCGGGGCCGGAGACGACGCCGTTGAGCGTGATGTTGCCCGCGGAGGTTCCAACGGTGGAGTCCGCGGCCAGGCGGATGTCGCCCGTCCACGTCTGGGCGCCGTTGCCGTTGCGGAGGACCGCGCCGTTGAGGACGGCCGGCATGTTGAGGGTCAGGTTGCCCCATCCCTCCAGCGTGGCGCCGGCGGCGACGACGTTGGTCGCGCCGGCCGACCCGTCGTCGGTGTGGCTGAAACTCTCGTAGCGCAGGGTCCCGGCCTGAACGAAGATCGACGGCACGTTGGTCAGGATCTGCACGCGGATGTCGTTGGTCCCGGTGCCGACCTTGGTCAGCGCGTACCCGTTGCCGTCCAACCGCGAGCCCGCGGCGCCGCCAAGTCCGATGTCGAACCGGCCGTCGGTGCCGATCGTGGCGTTGTTGGAGAGGATCAGCGAGTGGATCCCGCTGTTCCCGGCGATGCTCGTCGCGAGAGAGTCGCGGATCGCGCCCAGCCCGTCGCCCCCGTCCCCGGCGATGACGAACGTGTTGGTCTGCGTCGCGCCGGGCGTGACGCCGTTGAAATCGAAGATCGCGCCGCTGTCGACGACGACCGTCGTGTTGACCGGAAGCGCGGTCGCAGCGCCCAGCTTCAGTGTGCCCCCGTGGATGATCGTGCCGCCGGTGTACCCGTTCGTCGTGCCGAGGGTCAGCGTCGAGGTCCCGTCCTTGACCAGCGCGGTGGCGCCGAGGATCCGGCCGGGTCCCGAGAACGCGTAGTCCGTGGCGCCCGAGATGACGAGCGAGGAGGGGTATAGCGAGTTTGTCAGCGTCACGGCGAAGTTGCCGGACGCGGAGTCGTCGAACCGGACGTTGTCGGGGATCAGGAACGTCTCGAGGTTGCCGTTCCACGCCGGGGTCGAGCCGATGTCCCACAGCGCATGCCCCCCGGCCCAGACCAGGTCCAGCGGCGCGCCGGTGAAGGTCGCGTTGACCTGCGAGACGGTGTCGGTGTCGAGGACGCCCGTGTAGCGGCTGCCGGCCACCTCGATGCCCGAGAAGGCGCCGGTGAGCGCGGCGCCGTAGTTGAAGAGCCGGTAGGGGTTGGCGGTGTCGAGCGGGCCGGCGATCGTGGTGACCCGGATGACGCCGCCCGCGGTCAGGCCGCCGCCGACGTTGACGAGGTCGTTGCCGGAGGCGGCCGAGTCCGACAGGTCGAAGAGATTGGTCGTCAGGGCGGCGAGGGTCAGCGCGTTGGAGAAGCTCAGCGTCCCGGCGGCGCCGTTGGATCCGGGCACGAGGCGGGTGCCGTCGACCAGGGTCACGTCGCCGGTGATGACGCCGGAGCCCAGAAGCGTCTGGTAGGTGGTGGAGGTGAATCCGCCGCCGATCGCCGAGACGTCGAACATCGCGCCGGCGAAGACGTTGATGTTGGTGGAGTTCCGGATCGAGCCCGTGGCGCCGAGGATCAGCCGGCCGGCCTCGATGAGGGTATCGCGCGTATAGGTGTTCGTTCCGGAGAGGGTCCAGGCGCCCGATCCCAGCTTGCGGAGTTGGAGCGAGAAGGCGCCCGCGCCGTCGGCGATCGTGCCGAGGCTGAATCCCTCGGTCGTGCTGTCGAGGCGCAGGGTGCGGCCGGTTTGGTTGGGGGTGAACGTCCCCATCAGGGTCAGGGAGCCGTTGGTCACGCTGATCCAGGTGTCGCCACCGCCGCTGGTCAGAGTGAAGTTGCCGCGGACCGTGTTGTTGCCCGCCGCATTCCGTAACGACGGGGTGGTGTTGTTGCTCGTTTGGAAGGAGAACGACGACGGCAGGTCGATGTCGCCTCCGCTGCCGTCGAGCAGCATGTGGGGATTGCCCGCCGTGCCGGCGGTCATCACGATATTCTTCGTCCCCGCTCCGAGGGCGGCGCTGTTCATCACGATCAGCTTGCCGGAATTGAGGGTCACGTTGCCGGAGAACGTGTTGTTGCCCGACAGGGTCAGCTGGTGGTTCCTGCCGACCAGGGTGAGGCCGCCGGCGCCGCCGATGTCGCCGGAGATCTCGAGGCTGCCGCCGTTCGTGACGAGGATCGTGCGCGTCGCGCCGAGGGTCAGGTTGATGTCGATCAGGTTGCCCGCGCCGAAGTTGGTGATGTTGCCGCCGAGCGTCATCGTCGCCCCGGCGCCGGTCCCGTAGAGGGCGTAGCCGGCGGTCGGCAGATGGAGCCAGCCGGAGCTCGTGACGAGGTCGTTGGTGTTCACCTTCTGCGCGGCGCCGGAGAAGATGAAGTTCTCGCCCGTGACGAGAGGGTTGGTGTCGCCCGCCCAGTTCGCGGCGGTCGACCACAGGGCGCCGGCCCCGCCCCCGTCCCAGGTCGTCGCCGGGGCGGACGCCCGGAACGCAAGAATCCCCAGCCCGACGGCCGTCACCATGCCCCGTGTGCGCATGACCATCTCCCGGTGTTTGGGAAGGAAAACTATCATGTCGGGACGGGCGTGGCCATTGCGAACCGGTCCCGGGCCCCGCCCATTCCGGGGTTCCTTTCGTCTCCGGGCGCGGGTAGGATGAGCGGGCGCAGGAGGACAACAACCATGGCGCGGAAGCGGATTGCGGAGATCGTCGCGGGCGGACGGGTCCTGGTCTCGGACGGTGCCTGGGGCACCTTCCTCCAGAAGAAGGGGCTCCAGCCCGGCGATTGCCCGGAGCTGTGGTGCGTCGACCGGCCGGCGGACGTCGCCGACGTGGCGCGATCCTACATCGAGGCCGGCGCCGACATGATCGAGACCAACAGTTTCGGCGGCACGCGGATCAAGCTGGCCGACTACGGGCTCGCGGACCGGGCCATCGAAATCAACGAGGCCGCCGCCCGCATCTCCCGCGAGGCCGCCGGACCGGACCGCCACGTCATCGCCTCCGTCGGCCCGACGGGGAGGATGCTGATGCTCGGCGACGTGACCGAGGCCGAGGTCTTCGATGCGTTCGCGGAGCAGGCCGTCGCCCTCCACCGCGGCGGGGCGGATGCGCTGTGCATCGAGACGATGACCGCGGCGGACGAGGCGGCGCTGGCCGTGCGCGCCGCCCGCGAGAGCACCACCGCCGAGGTCATCTGCACCTTCACGTTCGACCGGACGGCATCCGGCGAGTTCCGCACGATGATGGGCCTTTCGCCCGTCGACGCGGCGCGGGCCGCCCTCGACGCGGGCGCGCACATCGTCGGCACCAATTGCGGGAACGGCATCGCCGGAATGATCGGCATCGTCCGCGAAATGCGCGCCGCGTTCCCGGGCGTGCCGATCCTCGTCCACGCCAACGCCGGCCTGCCGGCCGTCGTCAACGGCGTCAACACCTGGCCCGAGGGTCCGGCCGACATGGCCGGCCGCGTCGCCGAGCTTGTCGCCGCGGGCGCCGGCATCGTCGGCGGCTGCTGCGGCACGACGCCGGACCACATCCGCGCCCTCCGCGGGGTCGTCGACGCCCTCAACAGCCGATCGCAGGCGGGGGGTGCGCGGTGAGACCCAGTCCGGGACTCCGGGTCCTCCTGGCCGCGGCGCTGGGCGCGGCGGGCGCCGCCGCCGGCGGGCCGGAGGCGCCGGACGGGGCGCCCTCGATCCTCACCGCGCTGGATGTCGCCCCGTCGCTCTTCTTCGCGGGACCGCTCTCGACCGTGACCGAACGGAAGGCGGACTGGCTCAAGAAGGCGGAGGCCGCGACGCCTCCGCTGATCCGGACGCGGAAGGAGCCGGTCGGGCTGGTCCGTGTCGAGAAGGACGCCGCCGCCTTCCAGGGATGGAAGACCGTCCGCGACGGCGACGTGGCCTCGCTGGAGGCGCGCCGGCTGGGCGTGGGCGACTCGTTCATCCTGGATTTCGGCGAGCACCTGACGGGCCACCTCGTGTTCCGGCTCGCGCCCGCCGCGTATCCGATCGACGCGCCCGTGCGGCTGGCCTTCGTCTTCGCCGAGGTCCCCGCCGAGCTGGGCGAGCCGTTCGATCCCCATCCGACGAACTCGCTGTCGCGCTCCTGGATGCAGGACGAGGTGATCAACGTCGACGACACGCCGGCGGAGGTCCGCCTGCCCCGCCGCTACGCGTTCCGCTACGCGAAGGTCACCCTCGCGGCCGGAAGCCCGCACGCGAAGGCCCGGATCGGCGGGATCGCCGCCGAGGCCGTTTCGTCGGCCGATGAATCGAAGGTGCCGCCGTTCGCCGCCGCGGCGGAGGGCGACGCCGCCCTCGACGCCGCCGCGCGACGGACGCTCCGCGACTGCATGCAGACCGTCTTCGAGGACGGCCCCAAGCGCGACCGCCGTCTCTGGCTCGGCGACCTGCGCCTCCAGGCCCTTGCGAACTACGCGACCTTCCGGAACTTCGATCTCGTGAAGCGCTGTCTCTACCTTCACGCCGGCACCGCGACCGACCGTGGACTCGTCGCCACCTGCATGTTCGAGCGTCCCGCCCCCGTGCGCGGCCGCAACAACATCCTCGACTACACCGCGCTCTTCGCCCCGACCGTGCTCGAGTATCTCGAGGCCAGCGGCGACCGCGCGACGGCCGAGGACCTCTGGCCGATGTGCCTCCGCCTCCTCGAGTTCACGCTCGAGTACGTCGACCCGGACGGCCTCTTCCAGCCGCCGAAATCGTGGTGGCTCTTCGTCGACTGGAACCAGGCGCTCGACCGGCAGGCCCCGGAACATGCGATCATCCTCTTCGGCCTGCGGGCCACACTCGAGCTCGCCCGGCGCCTCGGCCGCGAGTCCGAGGCGACGTTCCTGCCCGCCGCGATCGAGAGGATGGAGCGGGCCGCGCGGGCGAGACTGTGGGACCCGGACCTCGGTCTCTTCGTCAGCGGCGCGTCGCGGCAGGTCTCCTGGGCCTCGCAGGCCTGGATGGTTCTCGCCGGCGTGCCCGACGCGGAGCAGGCCCGCGGCGCGCTGCGGCGGGTCATGGAGCACGAGGGGGCCCAGAGGCCGGTCACCCCCTACATGCACCATTTCGTCGTCGAAGCCCTGATCCAGGCCGGACTTCGCGACGAGGCCTTCGCGCACCTCCGGAGCTACTGGGGCGGGATGATCGCCCGTGGCGCCGACACGTTCTGGGAGGTCTGGGTGCCGGAGAACGAGCTCGAATCGCCCTACAAGACGCACCTCATCAACAGCTACTGCCACGCGTGGAGCTGCACGCCATCCTTCTTCCTGCGCGCGGGCGCTCCGCCGGCGGCGGGGGGCGCCGGTGCGGAACCGCCGGCGGGCACCGTCGGCGTCCGGCGGAAGTTCGCGACGAAGGTCCACAGCCCGGCCGACAAGTGAGGCGATGCGCGGGGGACTCCTGAGACTGACGTGGCGGGCGGTCGCCTGGGACGCGGGCATCGCCGTCGCGATGATCGTCCTGGGCCTCGGCGCCCTGGTCTGGCGCACCCACCGGTTCGACGGCGCGTTCCGCGAGGCCGGCGCCGCGCACGACGTCGACCCCGAGCTGCTCCGCGCCATCGCGTGGAAGGAAAGCCGCTTCAACCCCGGCGCGCTCGGCAAGGCCGGCGAGATCGGCCTCATGCAGGTGACGCCCGCCGCCGCCGCCGAGTGGGCCGCCGCGGAGAAGCGTCCGAAGCCGTCGCGCCACGACCTGCTCGATCCGCGCATCAACATCCGCGCAGGGGCCTGGTACGTCGGCCGCGCCATCCGCCGCTGGTCCGAGCGGCCCGACCCCCTGCCTTTTGCGCTCGCCGAGTACAATGCCGGTCTCTCCAACGCGGACCGGTGGGCCATGAACGCGCGCGATTCGGTCGAGTTCTGGAACCGGATCGGCTTCCCGACGACGAAACGCTATGTCGAGGACATCCTGAAACGCTACCGCGGCGGCGTCGCGGCCCCGTCCCCGCCCCGCGTGGCCCGATCGGAGGCGAAATGAAGACGATGAGCGGTCCCGTTTCCAACCCTTGGACGGCGGTGCACCGCAGGCTACCCATCCTTGGAAGCCTGCTGGTCGCCGTCGCGCTGGCCGCCGGCTGCGGCCTCGGGAAGAAGTACTGGGTGCCGACCGCGGACCAGATGGCCGAGGCCGAGCGGATCGCGAAGCTCCACGTCTTCACCGCGATCGGCGACCAGGCGGGTCCGCAGGCCGCGGCGGGGCTGACGCTGGGCGACGACGGGCTTCCGAAGGAGTATCCCGTCGCGTTCACGATCGGCGGCACGCCGTATTCGCGCTACCGGTTCAAGTACTGGGGCGGCATCACGAAGGGCGTGAAGCTGGTCCACGTCCAGTACTTCGATCCGACCGCGCTCCCGGACTGGGAGAAGGACCCGAACGCGACGGGCGACTTCCCGGCCCACTTCACCGTCTCCGTCGATGTCGCCGGCCGCCGGGCGGTGTCCGATTCCCGCACCCCGAAGGCGCCGTGAAGCTCGTCGAACTCGACACCGTCCCGCCGGAGGGGCTGTCGCACGACGCGGCGATCCTCAAGCGGCCGCTGCTGCGGCCGGGCGATGCGCCCGGCCTCACGCAATTCGCTCGCAGCACGATCCCCGCCGGCCGCGCCACCTCCCCGCACGCGCACGCGGACATGACGGAGGTCTTCTTCGTTCTCGCCGGGCTCGGGCGGGCGGTGGTCGACGGCCGCGCGCACCCGCTCGGCCCCGGGGCCTGCCTCCGGATCGACCCGGGCGAGACCCACGTGATCGAGGCCGGGGCGGACGGGCCCCTCGAACTGCTCTACTTCGGCCTCGCGGAGACGGCGGCATGAAGACCCTCGACATCGAAACCCGGTCGCGCACGCAGTTCGTCGCGATCACGAATCTCGTCCAGGCGGCGGTCCGCGAGCTGGGGATCCGCGACGGCGCGGTGACGGTTTTCGTTCCGCATACGACCGCCGGCGTCACGATCAACGAGAACGCCGATCCCGACGTCGTCGCCGACATGGCGATGGCGCTCGACCGGATGGTCCCGTGGAACGCCGGCTACGCGCACGACGAGGGCAACGCGGCCGCGCACGTGAAGGCCAGCCTGATGGGCTCGTCCGTCCGCGTGCCCGTCGAGGCGGGCCGCCTCCGCCTCGGCACCTGGCAGGGCATCTACTTCTGCGAATTCGACGGCCCCCGCACGCGCAGTGTGTGGGTGGGATGACCTGGATCCTGGGGCGCCCTCACGGGGGAGGGGCCGGTTTCTTCTCGAACAGGACGGCCAGCGACGGGTCGAGGTCGAGGGCCCTGCGGTAGGCCGCGTGCGCGGCGTCGCGGTCGCCGAGCTTCTGCAGGGCGATCCCGAGGTTGTGCCACGTCATGGCGTGGTCGGGGCGCAGGCGCGCGGCGGTCTCCAGCGCGGCACGGGCGGCGGCCGGGTCGCCGCCTCCGAGGAGCAGGGCGCCAAGGTTGTACCAGGCGTCGGCGTAGTCGGGCCGGAGGCGCAGGGCCTCCTCGTAGCGCGCGCGGGCATCCTCGGGGCGGCCGGCGGCCAGGTCGAGATTGCCGAGCCCGTTGAGCGACTCGACGTGGCCGGGATTCCGGGCCAGCGCCGCCTCGAAGTCGGCGCGGGCGCCGTCGGGGTCCCCGGTCTGCGCGCGCAGGGTCCCGCGGCTGGCGAGCGGCGTGGCGAGGCGCGGATCCGCCGCGACGGCTGCGCCGTAGTCCTCCATCGCGGCCAGCGTATGCCCCGCGGCCTCCAGGGCCTGCCCCCGGTTGTTCAGCGCGAGGGCGCTGCGCGGATGGAGGGCGACCGCGTGGGTCCAGAGCGACAGGCTGTCGCGCCAGACGGCGATCTGCCGGACGGACAGCACGGCGCAGAGCGCCAGCGCTCCGGTGAGGGCGCTTCCGGACACCACCGCAAGCGGCCGGGACGCGTCGGGGCGCGCGCGGAGATGGGCGGCGAGCCGCAGGATGCCGGCCGCGACGGCGGCGGACAGCGCCCAGGCCGCGACATAGGTGTAGCGGTCCGCCGCGATCTGCGGCCCGCTCTGCGCGAAGCCGAGCACTGGCGCCACGGCGACGAGGGCGAAGGCGCCGGCGGCCGCAAGGGACGGGCGCCGGACGGCCATGGCCACGACCGCGAGCGCCGCGATCCATCCGACCATGGCCGGAACAAGATAGCCTGTCGCCGCGGGGTCGAAGGGCAGGGGCAGGGGATAGAGGGGGCTCAGGTCGAGCGGGGCGAGTGTGCGGCCGAGGTAGAAGGCCATGCCGTAGCCCGCCTGCACGATCCGGCCGGCGAGGCCGTGGGTGGACAGCGAGAGCATGGCGCCCGACCCGCGCGAGGCGGCGGCGGAGACGACCGCCGACGCGAACGCGATCGCGAGCATCGGGATCTTCTCGACGAGCATGCGTGCGGCGAAGGCCGCGACGCGCTCGCCCTCCCGCCGGCGGCGGAACGCGAGGACGTCCATCACGAGCAGCAGGACCGGGAAGACGAAGGCCTGTCCCTTCGCGAGCACGGCGGCCAGGAACCAGGCCGTGGCGAGTCGCCGCTGCCGCGGCGCGGGTCCGCCGCCGTCCCAGGACCCGCCCAGCCACGCGAACGAGGCGGCGAGAAGGAGAAGGGCCGAGAGCACGTCGCGCCGGCCGGTCGCCCACGCGACCGCCTCGACGCGGAGCGGATGAAGCGACCACAGCAGCGCGCCGGCGAGGCACGCCAGCGCGAGAGGCCAGGAATCGCCCGCCGCGCCCGGAATCCGCATGCGGCGCAGGAGCCGGGCGAGGACGGCGACGAGGAGTCCGGCCGAGAGCGAGTGCAGCACGAGGCTTCCGAGGTGGATGCCCGCCGAGTTGACGCCCCACAGCGCGTGATCGAAGGCGTAGGAAATCCAGGTGAGGGGCTGGTAATGCCCCATCCGCGTCCCCGTCGCCATCCACGCGAGGTTCTCCACGGTGAACCCGCGCCAGTGGGGATTCCGGAGGAGGACCTCGGTGTCGTCCCAGTTCGTCCAGCCGTTGTGGATCGTCGGGAGGAACGCGAGGAAGGTGATCAGCGCCGCCGCTGCGGCCATGGCGGCCCGGCGCACCGGGGGGGGCGGGGCGGCCGCGGCGGGCGGCATGCTGTCGTCGAGGTCGGGCATCGGACCGCATCGTAGGCCATCCGCCCGCTCTGCAACAACCTCCGCGTGGGGTGTGTCCAATCCTTGGACAGCCGGGCGAAGGCGTGGCAGGATGGGACGAGCAGCGGAGGATCGATCATGAAGGCAATGAACCGGCGTCGGTTTCTGGGCGTGGCGGCGACGGGGGCGGCGGCGATGGGGGCTTGGGCGGCGCGCGGCCAGGCTGCGGCGGCGCAGAAGGTGAAGCTCGGACTGATCGGGTGCGGCTGGTACGGCCTGGTGGACGTCGAGGCGGCGTTCCGTGCGGGCGGGGTCGAGGTGGTCTCGGTGTGCGATGTCGACCGCGACCATCTCAAGGCGGCCGCCGACAAGATCGAGAAGCTCCAGGGCAGGCGTCCGCGCGAGTTCAAGCTGCACGGCGAGATGCTGGCGGCGGGCGGGATGCAGGCGGTCGTGATCGCCACGCCGCCGCACTGGCACGCGCTGCAGTTCCTCGCGGCGCTCGACGCGGGCCTCGACATCTACTGCGAGAAGCCGCTGGCCTACGACATCCGCGAGGCGCAGGCGATGGCCGCGGCCGCGGCGAAGAAGACCGACCGGGTGATCCAGATCGGCTTCCAGCGCCGCCAGAGCCCGGCGATCCGCGCCGTGCGCGACTTCGTGAAGGCCGGCGGCATCGGCCGCGTGGTCCAGGCCGACGTCCAGATCCATTACAGCGCCGGAATCCTCGACACGACGCCCCAGGATCCGCCCGCGGCGCTGGACTGGGACCTGTGGTGCGGCCCCGCGCCGAAGCTGCCCTACTGCCCGCAGATCGGGCACAAGGCGTGGCGGCTCGAGAAGGAGTACGGACACGGCCACCTCGTCGACTGGGGCATCCACCTGGTCGACGCGACCCGCTGGATCCTCGGCGAGACGATGCCGCGCTCCGTCACCGCCGTCGGCCGGCTGGTGAAGTACGCCGGGAAGATCACGACGCCCGACACGATGTCCGCGTGGTTCGACTACGCCTCCGCGCCGGTCGCCTGGCGTCACCGGTTGTGGGGCGCGCAGGAGTTCGACGCGGACACCTCCAACGGGATCTTCCTGCACGGCGAGGAGGGGACGGTCTTCGTCACCGACGCCCGCTGGGTCCACGTGCCGAAGGCGAAGAACCCGGAACGCAAGGTCACGGAGGCGAAGGCCGACCTGGCGCAGGCCCACATGGCCGATTTCCTCGACGCGGTCCGCGCACGGCGTCCCGCCTCGTGTCCGACGTCCGAGGGGCTGCTCTCGACGGCGGCGGTGAAGCTGGCGATGATCGCGAGCGACACCGGCGCGACGGCCGTCTGGGACGAGGCGGCGAACGAGGCGGCCGGCGCCGCCCGGGCGGGCATGAGGCGCGACTATCGCGCGCCGTGGAAGCACCCCCACGGAGAAGAAAGCACGAAATCCTAATCTCGAAGCACGAAACGGGTGCGACGTACGGACCAGGAAGGAGATCTCTCGTGATCAAGCAGGGGAAGACCGGCTGGCTCTGGATGGCGGCGGTGGTGGCGGTGGCGGCGGGGTGTTCGCAGGCGCCGAGGCGGGAGCCGGCCGGGAAGCCGGCGGACGCGACCCCTGCGGCGCCGGCCGCGGAGAAGCTCCCGGCTGTCGCCGTGATCCGCACGGGATTCGGCGAGATCGAGATCGACCTCTTCGGGGACCAGGCGCCGCTGACGGTGAGGAACTTCGCGGACTACGCCCGGCGCGGGCATTTTGACGGCACGATCTTCCACCGCGTCATGGACGGCTTCATGATCCAGGGCGGCGGGTTCACCCCCGACATGCGGGAGAAGCCGACGCGCGCGCCGATCCCGAACGAGGCGACGAACCGCCTCGGCAACCTGCGCGGGACGGTTGCCATGGCGCGCACGCCCGATCCGCACAGTGCGTCGTCGCAGTTCTACATCAACGTCGTCGACAACCCGATGCTCGACCATCGCGCCCCGACGTTCGACGGCTTCGGCTACTGCGTTTTCGGCCGGGTCTCCCGCGGCATGGACGTCGTCGACCGCATCAAGACCGTCCCCACGACCTCCGCCGGCGGCCACGAGAATGTGCCCGTCCAGCCGGTCCTGATCGAGAAGGTCGAGATCCGGTAGGGGCGCCTCCCGGTCTGCAGTTCGTGATGCTTTTGTGTTGTCCTGGTCTTCCGACGGGGCCAAAATCGCCTCGAGGTCGAGGGTTTCCTGCGGCGCCGGCCTGAGCAAGGGTGCCGGCTCCTCCCCGGGCCGACCCTCGCAACGAGGGAGAGGATCATGAAAGGCATCGGCTGGCTTGCGCCACTGCTCTGTCTCGCCTCCGCATCCGCGGATCCGATCCGGAACATCGGGTCGGGGGCATTCCTCCCTGCATCCCCCTGCGGACCGGTCTGGGACGCGACGGCCGCGCGGGGGCAGTGGTTCGAGGACCCGTCCACGCGTCGCTCGGACGTGCGCTCCTGGGAATTGCACGATGACTGGCCGGCGACGCTGGTCATCCAGGGCCAGGTCCAGCAGATCTTCTGGGATGGAACGCCGGCCTCCAACATCGTTGGATTCACCGTGCTGGCCACCGTCCAGAACGCGGTTCCGCACATGCCGGGAGGCGTCTCGTCGAACAGCCACCAGGAGGTCCAGTCCACGCCGCCGTCGGTCTACAACGGGACGATGCACGGGGTGCGGCTGGCGGCCGAATTCGCGGTGGCCGATGCGACCCTGATCCCCGGCTTCGCGGGGTGGGCGCCGCCGTACTACCCGGATCCCGGCGGCACGTTCGTGATTGAAGCCATGAACGAGCACACGGCGGCGTGGTACTGCTGGTCGCCGGGGCTGCCGGATCCGCAGCATCAGCCCGCCGGGGCGTTCCAGGTTCCCGCCTGGGATCTGGGCGACATCCCGCCGGGCGGACAGACCAACGTCCTCATGCAGTTCCGCATCGCGCTGCCCGGGGGGGCGGCCGCCGCCATGCCCTCCTCGGATCTCCGGCACAGCGTGATCCGGTTCAGCCTGCTCAATGGAGGCGATGTGCTGTACAACCGCAGCGATTCCCTCAAGATCAGCCACTGGATCGACCACCTTCTCGTCGACTACGGGACGTGGATCGGGGGCACCCTCGGGGAGCCCGAGTACATCCACGCCAGCAACGCGTCCGTCTTCTTCAACAGCCATGCCGCCGGCGACGCCCCCGCCCTCACCTTCCAGATGATCGCCACGAACAGGGTTCCGGATGCCATCGAACTCCACTGGAACGCCCTCGACGCCGTGTCCTACTTCATCCAATACTCCGACGATCTGGTGTCCAATGTCTGGACGACGGTCCCCGGGAGCCTTCCGGTTCCCCTGGTCGTTCCGTCCCCGATGATGTGGACGGACGACGGTTCCGTCGTCACCAATCCACCCATCCATCTGTCCCCGCGCCGCTTCTACCGGGTCGGGTCGCCCTGATATCGATCCCCGGCCCGCGTAGCATCTCTGTCCCCCTGCCTCGGCGACAGAACGGCCCGCCACGGGCCCAGGGTGCGACGCAATGGCACAGTCTTCGGATCTGCGGGCCTCATGAGATCAGGATGGTGTTGATTCATTCTATCATGTTTATGATCAGTCTCATATGACTGATACGTAGGATCCTGCAGAGGTCAGATCGGTCGGCATGGCACATCCCGTGCTCAACTCATCCCCGGATTTCTTGGGAGACGATCATGTCAAAGGTACTGGGGATTGACTTGGGCACGACGAACTCGTGCATGGCGGTGATGGAGGGCGGGGAGCCCGTGGTCGTGCCGAACGCCGAGGGCGGGCGGACGACGCCGTCGGTCGTGGCGTTCACGAAGAGCGGCGAGCGTCTGGTCGGCCAGGCGGCTAAGCGCCAGGCGGTTACGAACCCGAAGAACACGGTCTTCTCCATCAAGCGTTTCATGGGCCGGAAGCATGGCGAGATCTCGCACGAGGCCGAGATGGTGCCCTACGAGGTCGTGCGGGCGTCGAATGGCGACGCGCACGTGAAGGTGGGGGACAAGACGTACTCTCCGCCCGAGATCTCGGCGATGATCCTCCAGAAGATGCGGACGGACGCCGAGGCGTTCCTCGGCGAGAAGATCACGCAGGCGGTCATCACGGTCCCGGCCTACTTCAACGACAGCCAGCGGCAGGCGACGAAGGACGCCGGCCGGATCGCGGGTCTCGAGGTGCTTCGGATCATCAACGAGCCGACCGCGGCCTCGCTGGCGTACGGCCTCGACAAGAAGAAGGACGAGACGATCGCCGTGTACGACCTTGGCGGCGGCACGTTCGACATCTCGGTGCTCGAGATCGGCGAGGGCGTGTTCGAGGTCAAGGCGACCAACGGCGACACGCACCTCGGCGGCGACGACTTCGACCAGGTCGTGATCCGCTGGATGCTCGACGAGTTCAAGCGCGACAACGGCATCGACCTCTCGAAGGATCCGATGGCGCTTCAGCGGCTGAAGGAGGCGGCGGAGAAGGCGAAGTGCGAGCTCTCCAGCTCGCAGCAGACCGAGATCAACCTCCCCTTCATCACGGCCGATGCGAGCGGGCCGAAGCACCTCAACCTGACGCTTTCCCGGGCCAAGCTCGAGCAGATCACCGATGCGCTCGTCGAGCGCAGCGTGCGGCCGGTCGAGAACTGCATCCGCGACGCGGGCGTCCCGTTCTCCAAGATCGAGGAGGTTGTCCTCGTCGGCGGCATGACCCGCATGCCCCGCGTGCAGGAGCGGGTGAAGCAGCTCTTCGGCAAGGAGCCCCACAAGGGCGTGAACCCGGACGAGGTCGTCGCGGTCGGCGCGGCGATCCAGGGCGGCGTGCTGAAGGGGGAGGTCAAGGACGTCCTGCTGCTCGACGTGACCCCGCTCACCCTCGGCATCGAGACGCTCGGCGGCGTGTCGACGCCGCTGATCGAGCGGAACACGACGATCCCGACCCGCAAGAGCCAGATCTTCAGCACGGCGGCCGACAACCAGCCGATGGTCGAGATCCACGTGCTCCAGGGCGAGCGGAAGATGGCCGGTGACAACAAGACGATCGGCAAGTTCCACCTCGACGGCATCCCGCCGGCCCCCCGCGGCATGCCGCAGATCGAGGTCACGTTCGACATCGACGCGAACGGGATCCTGCACGTCGGCGCGAAGGACCTGGGCACCGGCAAGGAGCAGAAGATCACGATCACCGCCTCCAGCGGGCTCGACAAGGCGGAGGTCGACAAGATGGTGCACGATGCCGAGGCCCACGCCGCCGAGGACCAGAAGCGGCGCGAGGATGTCGAGGCCCGCAACCAGGGCGACAGTCTCGCCTACCAGGTCGAGAAGCTGCTCAAGGAGCAGGGCGACAAGGTGGCGGCCGACAAGAAGGCGAAGGTCGAGGAGGCCGTGAAGCGCCTGCGCGACGCCGTGAAGGACGGCGGTGCGGACGCGATCAAGGCCGCGATGGAGTCGGTCAACGCCGAGATGCAGGCCGTCTCCGCCGACCTGTACGCGAAGACCAAGTCCTCCGGCGCCGGCGCCCCGCCCCCGGGCGGAGGTCCGCCTCCGGACGGCGCGGCCGCGGGCGCGCAGCAACAGGCCTCGGACAAGAAGGAAGATGTCATCGACGCCGACTTCACGATGGTCGACGACGAGAAGAAGAAGAGGGGCTGAACCGAGTTCCCAAAGGCCGGAAGCCCGGCGGGGACCGGGCGGGCGGCCATCACGTAGGCAGAAACCCCACAAGTAAGGAGCAACACGCATGAAGATTCAACCGCTCGCAGACCGCGTCCTGGTTGAACCGGTCAAGGAAGGCGACGAGAAGAAGGGCGGGATCATCATTCCCGACACCGCGAAGGAAAAGCCGACGACGGGCAAGGTCATTGCGATCGGCACCGGCAAGCTCGACGACAGCGGGAAGAAGATCCCGTTCAACGTCAAGGTCGGCGACAAGGTCCTCATGCCGAAGTACGGCGGCACCGAGGTGAAGCTGAACGACAAGGACTACCAGATCGTGCGCGAGGAGGACATCCTCGGCGTGATCCAGGACTAGCCCCACCGAAGATCCATCCACAGGAGAACTACGACCATGGCAGCGAAGCAACTGAAGTATGACACCGAGGCCCGCCAGAGCGTCCTGAGCGGCGTGCAGCAGCTCGCCCGCGCGGTGGCGGTCACGCTCGGCCCGCGCGGCCGCAACGTGATCCTCGACAAGAAATTCGGCTCCCCGACGGTCACCAAGGACGGCGTGACGGTCGCCAAGGAGATCGAGCTGAAGGATCCGTTCGAGAACATGGGCGCGCAGATGGTGCGCGAGGTCGCGAGCAAGACGAGCGACATCGCCGGCGACGGCACGACGACGGCGACGGTCCTGGCCGAGGCGATCTACCGCGAGGGCCTGAAGAACGTCACCGCCGGCGCGAACCCGATGGAGCTGAAGCGCGGCATCGACGCGGCCGTCGAGGCGATCGTCGGCAAGCTCGGCGACATGAGCAAGCGGATCAAGGACCGCGCGGAAATCGCGCAGGTCGCGACGATCTCGGCCAACGGCGACAAGGCCATCGGCGAGATCATCGCCGACGCGATGGAGAAGGTCGGCAAGGACGGCACGATCACGGTCGAGGAAGCCAAGAGCATCGAGACGTCGCTCGACGTCGTCGAGGGCATGCAGTTCGACAAGGGCTACCTCTCGCCGTACTTCGTGACGAACACCGACACGATGGAGGCCTCGCTCGAGGACGCCTACGTCCTGATCTTCGAGAAGAAGATCTCGAGCCTGCAGGACCTGCTCCCGCTGCTCCAGACGGTCGCGAAGAGCGGCCGTCCGCTGATGATCATCGCGGAGGAGGTCGAGGGCGAGGCGCTGGCGACGCTGGTCGTCAACCGCATCCGCGGCACGCTGGCCGCCTGCGCCGTCAAGGCGCCGGGCTTCGGCGACCGCCGCAAGGCCATGTGCGAGGACATCGCGGTCCTCACCGGCGGCCGCTTCATCAGCGACGACCTGGGCATCAAGCTGGAGAACGTCCAGCTGAGCGACCTCGGCCGCGCGAAGCGGATCACGGTCGACAAGGACAACACGACGATCGTCGAGGGCGGCGGCAAGACCTCCGAGATCAAGGCCCGGATCGAGCAGATCCGCAAGCAGATCGACGAGACGACCTCCGACTACGATCGCGAGAAGCTCCAGGAGCGCCTGGCGAAGCTCGCCGGCGGCGTCGCGGTGATCAACGTCGGCGCCGCGACCGAGAGCGAGATGAAGGAGAAGAAGGCGCGCGTCGAGGACGCCCTGCACGCGACCCGCGCGGCCGTCGAAGAGGGGATCGTCCCCGGCGGCGGCGTGGCGCTCGTGCGCGGGCTGGGGGCCCTGGACGGCCTGAAGCTCTCGGGCGACGAGGCCATCGGCGTCGACATCGTCCGCAAGGCGTGCGAGTCGCCCATCCGGCAGCTCGTGGTCAACGCGGGCGTCGAGGGCGCGGTCGTCGTCGAGGAGATCCGCAAGGGCAAGGGCAACTACGGCTACGACGTGGCGGCGGGCCAGTACGTCGACATGGTGAAGTCGGGGATCATCGATCCGACGAAGGTCACCCGGTCGGCCCTGCAGAACGCGGCGTCGATCGCCGGCCTGCTCCTCACCACCGAGTGCATGGTCACGGAGATTCCCGAGAAGAAGGAAGCTCCGGCGGCGCCCGGCGGCGGCGGCATGGACTACTGATCCGGATCCGCATCCGGACGAAGGAACGGGGCGCCCTCGGGCGCCCCGTTTTTCGTTCTACCTCCGGCTGGCGCTGACGGCGAGGACCCGGACCGTGCCGCGGAAACGGCCGCCGACGCGGACGCGAAGCTCGCGGGCGCCGGCCGGGATCTCGACCGTCTCCCGCGCCGCGAGCCCCTCCTTGCGACGGAGGTTCGGCTCCTTGACGACGAAGTTCTCGACCGTCTCCTCCCCCGCGCCCTGGGCGCGCAGCAGCGAGGCCGACAGCGTCACCGTCCCCTCGAAGTCCGCCGACTTCTCGAAGACCGCCTCGAGCGCGATCCGCTGGCCCGGCGCGACGGTGATCGGCGCCGAGACGACCTGCAACTCGTCGCGCGCGCTGCGGGACGTCAGGAGGAAGGCGGGCAGCCCCTCCTCCGACTTCGTCAGCGCGCCGGCCTCCTGCGCGCGGTGGTTGCCGTAGCGGACGATCCAGCCCTCCAGCGGCGGGACGCCGGGATCGGGCGCCGGCAGGAGGTTCGCATCCGCGGGCCGGTCGGCGGCGACGATCGCCGGCATCCACGGGGGGGCCACCGCGGCCGCGCGGGTCGCATGGCGATGGATCCACCAGCCCGCCAGGGCCGCGCCGGCAAGAAGCAGGCCCGCGAGCGCCGCGGTGACGGCCTTCCAGCGGCGCACGCGTCCGCGCAGCACATCGAGGTTCTCGATCTCCACGGCGCCCCGCGCGCCCTGCTCGGCCGTTTCCGGCGGCTGGAAGGAGACGATCTCCCGCAGCGGGCGCCGCCCGCGCAGCGGATCGGCGTCGAGGAACACGGAGGCGACCGGCGGGAGGCCCGCGGCCTCGATCGCGGCGCGGCAGGCGTCGAGGTCGAACGGCACGCGCCGGAAGAACACCGCGCCGGTGTCCGAGTCGAAGATCGCGTAGCTTGCGCGCGGATCGCCGTCGCGCGGCTGGCCGACGGACCCGACGTTGACGAGGAACCGCTTGCCCGGCTCGACGACGAAGTCCTGGGCCTCGATGAGGTGCGGCGTGCCGCTGGCGCCGAGGACGAAGACCGCGGGCCGGTGCGTGTGGCCGACGAAGAGCAGCGGATCGGGGACGGCGGCCCACGAGGCGGCCGCGTCGCCGGCCTCCTCGACGTAGCCGAACTGCGCCGGCGCGTGGAACGTCGCATGGGCGCAGCGGAACCCGCGGCCCTGGAGCTGGAGCGGCCACGTGGCGGCGAGCTTCACGGCGTCGCGGCTGACGCGCGCGCGCGTCCACTCGAGGATCTGCCGGGCCTCGTCGTTGAACCGCGACGTGTCCATGCGCCCGCACAGCGCGGCGTCGTGGTTGCCGAGAACGATGCGGTGGGCCTCGGCGTAGACGGACTCCATCACCTCGGCGGGGTTCGGGCCGTAGCCGACGACGTCGCCGAGGCAGAGGATGCGCTCCACGCGCGAGGCCGCGATGTCGCGCAGCACGGCGCGCCAGGCCTGAAGGTTCCCGTGCAGGTCGGAAACGAAGGCGTATCTCATGGGCTGACTCCCGTCCGGATCATAGCGGGCCAACGACGGAGGGCAACCCCCCCGCGTTGCCGCACCTTGGAACCTCCGAACCTCGGAACCTCCGAACCTTGGAACCCATGAACCGCGAGCCCTCCACGGCTTGCCGCTTTCCATCGGGGGCGGCGGATGGTATGAACCCCGTCCGGGCACCATGCGGATCGGCGCCGGCATCCTCAAGGCCGCGGTCAGCGCGGCGTTCCTGTACCTCCTCTACCGGGTGGTCCGGGGGCACGATTTCGCCGGCATCGTGCGCGGGGCGGACCCGGTGTACTTCGCGCTCTCGCTGGCGATCGTGCCGGTCCTGCTCGTGACGAGCTGCGCGAAGTGGAAGGTCCTGCTCGACGCCCAGGGCTGCCGCGTGCCCTTCCTGTTCCTGATCCGCGTCTACCTGATCGGCTACTACTTCTCGAACCTGTTGCCGTCCATGGTGGGCGGCGACATCGTCCGGCTGTACTACGCGGGGAAGCGGATCGGGAGTCACGGTCACGCGGCGGCCAGCGTGTTCCTCGAGCGGTTCACGGGCATCCTGCTGCTGCTGGCGCTTGTGGCGTTCGCGCCCCTGATCCGGCCGGGTCTCTACCGGCATCCGGCCGTCTGGATCCCGGCCCTCGGCGCCGCGGGCCTGCTCGCGGCGCTCCTGCTCATGATGCGGATGCACGATCCCTTCACGCGGATCTTCGATGCGGCGGCCGTGCGGGTGGGCCGGCTCTCGGCCGGCGTGCGGATCGCGGCGGCGCGGCGCATCCTCGGGAAGATCGAGGGCGTCCTGCGCAAGGCGATCACGAAGGCCGAGGGGTTCCACCTCAAGCTGGCGACGGGCGTCGCGGTGCTCCGGACGGACCGCGTCGTGCTGTGGAAGGTGATCCTGCTGACGATCCTCTTCTACCTCCTGGCCGGCGTCAACGTGTGGTTCGCCTTCAAGACGTTCGGCCCCTCGCAACCGGTCTGGGAGGTGATCTCGGTCCTGCCGACGGCGATGCTGGTCGCGATGATCCCGATCACGCTCGGCAGCCTTGGAATCACCGAGACGTCCTACGTTTTCTACTTCGGTCTCCTGGGCATGCCGGTGGCCCAGACGGCCGCCATGGCCCTGCTGATGAGGCTCAAACTGGTCCTTCTGGGCGTGATCGGGCTGGTCGCCTACCTTGCGCACGGCGAACGGTTCCGCCGCGACACCGTCCACCGCTCCGCGAACCCCCCGCCCGGGTCCCCGGGCTGAGCCGGAGCGATGCCGTTGGTCCCGATGCACGGAGCCCCGCGGGCATCGTATCCGGCATGGGGCGACTCCAAAACGACTCGCCCTCCGCACCGTCCCTGCCCGGGATCGCGCTGAATCGTTCCGGCTCAGTCCATCGCCCCTTTCTCGACAGCCTTCGGCCGCCGCGATTGTCTCCACAGTGAACATTTCAAAAGAATGCGGGACGAATGACCCTAGTATGCAGTGGGATTTCGTTTAGATTTCCAATCGTTCGACAAGGTGCAAAAAGGCGGCAGGGACTATGGGGAAACGGACGAACCTCGCGGGGCATCGATCAGCCAAAGGTCTGGCTGAGACAGGCGCCAGGGAAGATGGGGTTCTGGACGTTCTTCTGGCGGACGATCATGCGGTTGCCCGGGACGGGCTGGCCCGGGCACTCTCGTGCATCGACGGTCTCCGGGTGGTCGCTGCGGTGCGGAGTTCCGGCCGGCTTCGACAGCATGTCGAGCGTCATCGGCCGGACGTGTGCATCCTCGACGTGTCCTCCATGTCCGGCGACGGGATCGGGGCGCTCGAAACGCTCAAGTCGCTTCGGCCAGAGCCCCGGGTCCTTGTTCTCTCGCTTCAACTCGAGTCCGACCTGGTCTTCCAGGTGTTCCGGCGCAGGGCGGACGGCTTCCTGCCCAAGGACTCCAGCCTCGATCTGATTCATGCCGCGGTCCGTGACGTGGCCCGGGGGCGGCGCGTGTGGGATGGCGAGATCGGCCGCCTGCTGCTGGAGGCCGTCGACCGGCTGGTCCCGGTGCAGCCGACGGGGACGATGCCCCGCCTGTCCTACCAGGAATGCCGCATCGTGCAGGGCGTGGCGTCCGGCCTGACCAACCCGCAGATCGCCCACGACCTCCGGTTGTCCGCCAAGACCGTCCGCAACTACATCAGCGGCATCATGCAACGCGCCGGCGTGAAGCGCCGCGCCGAGCTGGCCTTCCTCTACGCCCGGGCCCTGCGCTGACGCTCGCCCCGCTCCGCGCTTGCCTTCCGGCCGAATTCAGCGCAGGTTGTGCGTCCCCCGCGGGGGGGCCCATCGGGACGGGAGCACGCATGAAGGCACAGAACGAGATCCACCTGGCGGATGCCACGGGATCGGTGACGGCGGACCAGATCCGCAGCCGGTTCCTCGGGCACATCAAGTACACCTGCTACAAGGACTGGCGGACATCGACGGACTTCGACAAGCTCATGTCCCTCTGCCACGTCGCCCGCGACCTCGCCGCCACGCGGATGATCGTGACGCAGCGGACCTACCTCGACCAGGACGTCAAGCGCCTCTACTACCTCTCGATGGAGTTTCTGATCGGGCAGCTTCTCAAGCACAACCTCGTCGCGCTCGGCGTGCTCGACAGCGCGCGCGAGGCGCTGCGCTCGCTCGACCTCGACCTCGACCAGCTCTGCGACATGGAGCCCGACGCCGGGCTCGGCAACGGCGGCCTCGGCCGCCTCGCCGCGTGCTTCCTCGAGTCCATGGCGACGATGCAGCTCCCGGGGTACGGCTACGGCATCCGCTACGAGCACGGCATGTTCCAGCAGGAGTTCGAGGACGGCTGGCAGGTCGAGAAGCCCGACGACTGGCTCAAGTACGGCACGCCGTGGGAGGTCGTCCGCCCGGAGTACACGGTGCCGGTCCTGCTCTACGGCCGCGTCCAGCGCATCCCCGGCCCCGGCGGCCGCGAGCGCAGCGTGTGGACGGACTGGCAGATGATCGAGGGCGTCCCGCACGACGTCGGGGTGTTCGGCTACGGCTGCCAGACCGTGAACATCCTGCGCCTGTGGGCGTCGCGCGCGTCGGAGGGCTTCCGGCTCGACGTCTTCAACCGCGGCGAATACGTGAAGGCCGTCGAGAGCGAGAACTGGGCGGAGACGATCTCGAAGGTGCTCTACCCCTCCGATTTCGTCTACGCCGGCAAGGAGCTCCGCCTGATCCAGGAGTACTTCCTCGTCACCTGCTCGATCCGCGACCTGATCCGCCGGTTCCTGAAGAACCACTCCGACTGGGCCGCGTTCCCGAAGAAGAACGCGATCCACATGAACGACACGCACCCGGCCCTCGCCGTCGCCGAGCTGATGCGCTACTTCCTCGACGACACCGACCTGCCGTGGGAGACCGCCTGGGACATCACGAGCCGCACGTTCGCCTACACGAACCACACGCTGCTGCCCGAGGCGCTCGAGAAGTGGCCCGTCGACCTGATGGAGCGCGTCCTTCCGCGCCACATGCAGATCATCTACGACATCAACGCCCGCGTCCTGCAGAAGGTCGAGGCCCGCTTCCCCGGCGACGTCGGCAAGCTGCAGGCGCTGTCGATGATCGAGGAGAGCGTGCCGAAGCAGGTCCGCATGACGAACCTCGCCGTCGCGGGCAGCCATTCGGTGAACGGCGTGTCCGCGCTGCACTCCGACCTTCTGAAGCGGCGGCTCCTGCCCGAGTTCGTGGCCATGTGGCCCGACCGCTTCAACAACAAGACCAACGGGATCAGCCACCGCCGGTGGCTCCTGCAGTGCAACCCGGAGCTCGCGGCGCTTGCGACCGAGACGGTCGGGGAGGGGTGGACGCGCAACCTCGACCTGCTGCGGGGGCTCGAGCCGCACGCGGACGACGCCGGCTTCCGCGACCGGTTCCGCTCGATCAAGCGCCGCAACAAGGTCCGCCTCGCGAACCTCATCCGGCGGCTCTGCGGCGAGAGCGTCGATCCGGACGCGATGTTCGACGTCCAGGTCAAGCGGCTGCACGAGTACAAGCGGCAGCTGCTCAACGTGCTCCACATCATCACGCTGTACCACCGGATCAAGGACAACCCCGGGCAGGACATCGCGCCCCGCGTCTTCGTGTTCGGCGCCAAGGCCGCGCCGAGCTACCACGTGGCCAAGCGGATCATCAAGCTCGCGAACAGCCTCGGGCGCGCCATCAACCGCGATCCGGACGTCGACGGCCGGCTCAAGGTCGTCTTCCTGCCCGACTACCGCGTCTCGCTGGCGGAGACGATCATCCCCGCGGCGGATCTGTCCGAACAGATCTCGACCGCGGGCATGGAGGCCTCCGGAACCGGCAACATGAAGCTCGCCCTCAACGGCGCGCTGACGATCGGGACGTGGGACGGCGCCAACATCGAGATCGCCGAGGCCGTCGGCCTCGACAACATCTTCATCTTCGGCCACCGCGCCGAGGACCTGGCCGCCCTGCGGGACTCGAATGCGTACGATCCCGGCCGGCGCATCGCGGAGGACCCGGAATTGGCGCGCGTCATGCACGCGATCCGGCGGAACGACTTCATCCCGGACCAGCCCGACCTCTTCGTCGATATCGGGGAACAGCTGGTCGAGCACGGCGACCGGTTCTTCCATCTCGCCGACTACCGATCCTACATCGACACACAGGCCGCGGTCTCCGCCCTGTGGAGGCAGCCGGACGACTGGGCGCGCAAGGCGATCCTCAATGTCGCCCGGATGGGACCGTTCTCGAGCGACCGCACGATCCGCGAGTACGCCGGTCAGATCTGGCATATCGAGCCCGTCACCGTCGAAGCCGTCAACGGGAACGGCAACGGAGGGGCCTGAGCCCGCACCGTTGACCTCACGAAGAACCGGCCGGGCGGGCCGCTGGGCTGGGGCTTCCGGTTTGGGGCTTGGGATTTGCCTCGTGTTTCGGAATTAGGATTTCGTGCTTGAAGAGCGACGCTTCCGTCTCCCGGACCGGCTACGCCTGGATCCTCCTCGCCGTCGTGCTCTTCAGCACGATCGAGGTGGTCTCGAAGGCGATGGGCCCGGCCCGGCCGGCGCTGCAGATCGCGTTCCTCCGGTTCTTCCTGGCCGGGCTCGTGCTGCTGCCGTTCGCGATCCGGGCGTTGCGCCGCGACGGGAAGCGGCTGGAGCGGAAGGACTGGATTCTGTACTCGGGCCTCGGGCTCATCGGCGTGACGGCCGGCATCGGCCTCTACCACCTGGCGGTGGCGCGGCTGCAGGCCAACCAGTCCGCCATCCTCTTCAGCGGCAACCCGGTCTTCGTCGCCGCGCTGGCGCCGCTGCTGCTGGGGGAGCGCCTCGACCGCCGCCACGCCGGGGCGCTCGCGCTGGGCGTGACCGGCATGGCGTGTTTCGCCTGGGACCGCGGCGGTCCCTCGCTCCGCACGACGTCGGGCGTCATTCTGATGCTGGCCTCGATGGTCGCCTTCGCACTGTACACGGTCCTGTCGAAGAAGGTCGTCCCGCGTCACGGCGCGATCGTCCTGACGGCCTTCGCCTCGCTGCTCGGGGGCCTCTTCCTGCTTCCGCTGACCTGGGCGGCCGACGGTCCGCCCTGGCGTCTGGCGACCGCCTGGCACTGGCTGGCGGTCGCCTTCCTCGCCGTGTTCGCCACGGCCGTGGCCTACGCGGCCTACTTCCACGGCCTGCGCCACGTGAAGGCGTCGCGCGGCTCGATGATCTTCTTCGCCAAGCCCGTCCTCGCCTCCGTGCTCGCGTGGATCCTCCTGCGCGAGCCGCTTGGCGCCGCCACCCTCATCGGCGGCGTCCTGATCCTCGTCGCCACCGCCGCGGCGATCGGCGGCACGCGCTAGCCCCTTGTCCGGCCACGCCCCGCTTGCCCCGCCCGGCGGTCCGGGGGCACAATGGCGCGGCATGAAGTCCCGGCTTTCATTCTGGGCGATCCTGCTGGCGGTGGCGGCCGCCGGCGCGTGGCTGCGCGCCGACCGTCTCGGTGCGCGCCCGATGCACACCGACGAGGCCGTCCAGGCGGTCAAGTTCGGCGACCTGATCGAGCAGGGCCACTATGTGTACAACCCGCGGGAATACCACGGGCCGACGCTGTACTACCTGACGGTTCCGTGGGCGCGCGCGATCGGCGCGCGGTCGCTGGGGGACATGACCGAGACGCGCCTGCGCTCGGTGCCGCTCGCGTTCGGCATCGGGGTCCTGCTGCTGTCGGCCCTCCTGGTCCCCGCGCTCGGGCGCGGCGGCGCGGCGCTCGCCGCCGCGGCGCTCGCGCTCAACCCCTTCCTCGTCTACTACAGCCGCTACTACATCCAG
>CAYODK010000052.1:0-29487 GCA_964402695.1 uncultured Verrucomicrobiota bacterium | reverse complement strand
GTGCTGCGCAGCACCACGCGGCTTGATCTGGGGGGACGGCCGCACCTCCTCGAGAGCTTCGTCGACCTGACGGAACGCAAGCGGATGGAGAAGGACCTGACCGAGGCGGCCGCCCGCCTGGAGCAGCATGCGAAGCAACTGGAGGACCAGCGTGCCAGCATGCTGCGCCTCATGGAGGACATGGCCAGGGGACGTCGGGAACTCGAGGAATCCCACCACCAGGCCGAGGAGGCGATGGCCAGCGCCAAGCGGCTCGCGGAGGAGGCCGAGGCCGCGAACCGGGCGAAGAGCGAGTTCCTCGCCAACATGAGCCACGAGATCCGCACGCCGATGAACGCGATCATCGGGCTCACGGGCCTCCTGCAGGATACCCCGCTCGGGCCCGAGCAGCGCGACTATGTGAGGACGATCGGCGCCAGCGGCGAGTCCCTGCTGACGCTGATCAACGACATCCTGGATTTCTCGAAGGTCGAGGCGGGGAAGATCAGCCTGTACTCGGAGACGTTCGACCTCGTCCGCGTGGTCGAAAGCGTGCTCGACCTGCTGGCCGAGATGGCGTCGTCGAAACGCATCGAGGTCGTGGCCCACATCGACGAGACGATGCCGGTGATGGTTCGCGGCGACGAAGGCCGCCTCCGGCAGGTGCTGATCAACCTGGTCACCAACGCCATCAAGTTCACCGAGCGGGGCGAGGTCGTCGTCCGCGTGCGGCCGGTCGCCCCGGCGGCGGACCCGGTCACCGCGCGCTTCGAGGTCTGCGACACGGGGATCGGCATCGCGGAAGACAAGATCGGGGGCCTTTTCAGGGCCTTCTCCCAGGTGGACGGATCCACCACGCGCCGCCAGGGAGGAACCGGCCTCGGCCTCGCGATCTCGCGCCGGCTGGTCGAATTGATGGGCGGCCGGATCGGCGTCGAAAGCACCCCGGGAAAGGGGTCGACGTTCTGGTTCGAGGTCCCGTGCCCCGTCGCCGAGGGCCAGCAGCGGCCGGACACGCCGGACATCGCGAGGCTTCGGGGGGTGCGCGTCCTCATCGTGGATGACAACGAGACGAACCGGCTGATCCTCGACCGGCAGACGCTGGCCTGGGGCATGGTCGCCGAGATGGCGGGCGACGGATCCCTTGCATGGGACCTCCTGTGCCGGGCTGCGGACGAGGGCCGGCCGTACCAGTTGCTGCTGACCGACATGATGATGCCGGGCATGGACGGAGCCGAACTCATCCGCCGCGTGAAGGCCGATCCGCGACTCGCCACGACGCGGGCGATCCTCATGACATCCATCGGGCGGTCCGCCATCACCGACCGGCTGCGCGATTCCGGGCTCGCGCATTGCCTCACGAAGCCCGTCAAGCGGGGGCTGCTTGCCGAGATCATGGCCCGCGTCCTGTCGGAGTCGCCGCCCGGCGCGGCCGGCGCGGGCGCGCCGGGCGTCTCCGCCCCCCGCGCGGTCCACGGCGCGCGGCTGCTCCTCGTCGAGGACAATCCGGTCAACCAGAAGGTCACCCTTCGCCAGCTTCAGAAGCTCGGGTACCGGGCCGATGCGGTGGGCAACGGGATGGAGGCGGTCGTCGTGCTGCGCACGATCCCGTACGACCTCGTGCTCATGGACTGCCAGATGCCGGAGATGGACGGCTACGAGGCGACCCGTCGCATCCGCGGCATGGAGGAGCGCCGCCGCGAACAACTGGCGCGCATGGAGCCGGACCACCCCCATCCGGAGGCGCGCCGGGTTCCTGTCATCGCCATCACCGCCCATGCCATGCCGGGCGATCGCGAGAAGTGCCTGGCGTCGGGCATGGACGACTACATCACCAAACCGGTGCGCGTGGAGGACCTCAAGGATGTCCTCTTCCGCTGGCTCGGCCCCGCGGACGCGGGCACCCCGGAGACGACATGAGCGATTCCGAACCGCGGGAGACTGGCGCCCTGTGGCAGGCGGCGGGAGGGGATTTCTGGCGGGACCTGATCCCCGACATCGAGGTACTGGCGGCCCGCAGCCGCGTGGACAGCTCCGCCGTGGACGAGGAGATCCGGGACCTGTTCCTGCAGCAGGTCGGCGAGTCGATCCTCAAGCTGGAGGCCGCCATCGCCGCCGCCGACGCCCGGGTGATCCGGAACATCGCGCATTCGTTCCAGGGAACCGGGGGCGCCGTCGGTGTTCCGGAGATCTCGGTCTTCGGGGGGGCGCTCAGCCAGGCCGCCCGGACGGCGGCCTGGGAGCGGTGTGCGACCCTCGTGGCGCGACTGCGCTCATGGTACGCGTGCAACGGCGGCGCGGACATCCCCCCGGCGCCTTGACGTGGCCGTCCGGGCGAGATAGCGTTGCCCGCTTCACAGCCGGACAGCCGATGCCTGAACCCAGGATCCAGATTCTTCCGTCGCTGCTGGCGGCCGATTTCGGCCGCTTCGCGGAGGAGTGCCGCCGCGCCGAGGCCGCGGGCGCCGACGCCCTTCACCTCGACGTCATGGACGGCCACTTCGTCCGCAACATCAGCTTCGGTCCGGATGTCGTCCGCATGGCCCGCGCGGCCTGCACGATCCCGCTCAGCGTCCACCTGATGATCGACCGTCCGGATCTCTACCTCCGGACCTTCGCCGAGGCGGGGTCGACCATCATCCTCGTCCACGTCGAGGCCCCGTGCGATGTCCGCGCCGTCCTGCGCGACATCCGCGGCCTCGGTGTCCGCACCGGGCTGACCCTGAACCCCGAAACCCCCTTCGAGGCCGCGATCCCGTTCCTGGGCGGACGCATGGTCGACGAGGTCCTCTTCATGTCCGTCCACCCCGGCTTCGGCGGCCAGGCCTTCATGCCGTCCGTCCTGCCGAAGATCCGCGCCCTCCGCGATCGCGACCCGGCCATCGAGATCTCGGTCGACGGCGGCATCGGCGACGCGACCGCCGCCCAGTGCGCCGCCGCCGGCGCCAACGCCTTCATCGCCGGCACCACGCTCTTCCGCGCGCCCGACATGGCCGCCGCCACGGCCCGCATGCGCGCCGCCGCCTCCGCCGCGTTCCGGGGCGGGGAAGGTCCGGCCGCATGAGCGTCGACATCTCCCTCATCCGCAACTTCTGCATCATCGCCCACATCGACCACGGCAAGTCGACGCTGGCCGACCGCATGCTCGAGATCACCGGCGCCATCGAGGCCCGGGACATGTCCGCGCAGGTCCTCGATGCGATGGACCTCGAGAAGGAGCGCGGCATCACGATCAAGGCGCATCCCGTCTCGATGCGCTTCAAGGCGCGCGACGGCCGGGTCTACCAGTTCAACCTGATCGATACCCCCGGCCACGTCGATTTCTCCTACGAGGTCGCCCGCAGCATCTCCGCCTGCGAGGGCGCCCTGCTGGTCGTCGACGCCACCCAGGGTGTCGAGGCCCAGACCGTTGCCAACACTCACCTCGCGCTGGACCACAACCTCGAGATCCTCCCCGTCCTCAACAAGATCGACCTGCCCAGCTCCAATGTCGCCGAGGTGTCCAAGCAGATCGAGGAGATCCTGGCGATTCCGATGGATGACGCCTTCCACGTCAGCGCCAAGACCGGCGCGGGCGTCGCCGAACTTCTCGAGGCGATCGTCCACCGCGTGCCGGGCCCGAAGCCCGGCCGCGTCGGCTGGACCCGCGGTCTCGTCTTCGACTCCACCTTCGACACCTTCCGCGGCGTCGTGCCCTACATCCGGATGACCGACGGCGACCTGCGCGCAGGCCAGCGCATCCGCATGATGAGCACCGACGAGGAGTACGAGGTCAAGGAGGTCGGGCAGTTCACGCCGAAGCCCGTCGCCGCGGATGCCCTCGGCGTCGGCGAGGTCGGCTACCTCATCGCGACCATCAAGCACCCCTCCGAGGTGCACATCGGCGACACCGTCACGCGGACCGACCAGCTCGCCACCGAGCCGCTGCCCGGCTTCCGCCGCGTCCACCCGATGGTCTTCTGCGGCCTCTACCCGGTCAACAGCTCGGATTTCGAGAAGCTCAAGGCCAGCCTCGAGAAGTACAATCTCAACGACAGCGCGATCGTCTTCCAGGCCGAGTCATCCTCGGCGCTGGGCTTCGGCTTCCGCTGCGGCTTCCTCGGGCTCCTCCACATGGAGATCGTCCAGGAGCGCCTGCGCCGCGAGTTCGACTGCGACATCATCGCCACCTACCCGGGCGTCGTCTACCGGGTCCACCTCACCAGCGGCGAGGTGAAGGAGATCGACAACCCCGTCTTCATGCCCGACGTGACCCAGATCGCGCAGATCGAGGAGCCGATGATCCGCGCGCATGTGATCTGCCACAACGAGAACATCGGCGACATGATGCAGCTCGTGATGGACAAGCGCGGCGCGCTGGAGAAGACCGAGTCCATCGACACGAAGCGCGTCATGCTGACCTGCCACATGCCGCTCAACGAGATCGTCGTCGACTTCCACGACCGCCTCAAGAGCGTCAGCCGGGGCTACGCGTCGATGGACTACGAACTGGCCGACTACCAGGTCGCCGACATCGTCAAGATGGACATCCTCCTCTCCGGCGAGGTCGTCGATGCGTTCTCGTGCCTCGTTCACCGCGAGAAGGCCAACGCGCGCGGCCGGCAGATGTGCAAATCGCTGTCCGAGGCGATCCCGCGGCACCAGTTCGTCATTCCCGTCCAGGCGGCGATCGGCCGCAACATCATCGCCCGCGAGACCATCCGCGCCTTCCGAAAGGACGTCACCGCCAAGTGCTACGGCGGCGACATCTCCCGCAAGCGCAAGCTCCTCGAGCGCCAGAAGGAAGGCAAGAAGCGGATGAAGCAGGTCGGCCAGGTCGGCATCCCCCAGGAAGCCTTCATCCAGGTCCTCAAGAGCGACACGTAGCGGAGGGCGGGTTCGGAGGGTCCGGGGTTCGCAGGTTCCCAGGTCTGCCCGTGCCGTGGCAGACGGCCAGCAACGGCGCACCGGTCCGGAGGGGTTCGGGGTTGCGATGCAGCAACCGAACCGCCGGCTGACGGTTGAGAGGTCTGTGCGGCTGGATGCCGGGTTCGCGATCGCGAGGGCTTGATCCAGGCGGCGGGGATTCGTAGGGTTTCGTCATCGCGCCGGGCCTGCACGGGCGCGGGTGGAGGACCGCATGAAGATCGCAACGGCCGGCTTCCTCGTCCTGGCGGCTTTCCTTTCCCTGGTCCACGCGTCCGCTGCGCGGGCGGACGAGCGTCCGCTGCGGATCCTCTGTTTCGGCGCCCATCCGGACGACTGCGAGCTGCAGGCGGGCGGCGCCGCGATGAAGTGGGCGGCGAAGGGGCACAAGGTGAAACTGGTGTCGACGACCAACGGCGACATCGGCCACTGGCGCGACTCGGGGGCCGTGCTGGCGAAGCGGCGCAAGGCGGAGGTCGAGGCCGCGGCGAAGGTGCTGGGCGTCGAGACCGAGGTGCTGGACATCCACGACGGCGAACTGATGCCGACGCTGGAGAACCGCCGGACCTTCGTGCGGCTGATCCGCGAATGGCAGGCCGACATCGTCATGGGGCCGCGGCCGAACGACTACCATCCCGACCACCGGTACACGGGCGTGCTGATGCAGGATGCGGCCTTCATGGTCGCCGTCCCGTTCTTCTGCCCGGAGGCGCCGCCGCTGAAGTCGAACCCGGTCTTCCTCTACTACACCGACCGCTTCCAGAAGCCGGCGCCGAGCCAGGCGGACATCATCGTCGACATCGACGACGTCATCGACCGGAAGGTCGACGCGCTGATGCTCCTGGAGTCCCAGTTCCTCGAGGGCGGGGCGCTGGCGTCGGCCGCCTCGTGGCCCGACGACCCGGCGAAGCGCGAGCAGCGCCGCGCGGAGGTCCGGAAATCGCTGACCTCGCGCACTTCGAAGCTGGCGGACCGCTTCCGCGACCGGATCGCCGACTGGGTGCCGGCCGACCGCGCCGCGAAGGTCCGCCACATCGAGGCCTTCGAGATCTGCGAATACGGCCGCCAGCCGGACAAGGCCGAACTCCGCCGGCTGTTCCCGTTCTCCGCCCCGTCGCCGTGACCGTGGCGCCTGCGAGTGAGCGTCCTGCCTGACGGCAGCGGAAGAGCGTCGAGGTGTCCCTCCTCCTGACGCCTGAAACCTGGCGCCGGGAATCCGGCCCGTCCGCCCCAACTTGAAACTTGAAACCTGGAACTTGAAACTTCCGTTCAGGTCTTCAGTTGCGCCAGGTAGTCCTGAAGCGCCGTCACATCCCAGTCGCGGGACATCATGTGGCGGATGGAGGCGAGGGTGGCGCGGGCGCCGGACTCGGTGGTGACGATGGCGATGTCGCGGACGATGGCCTCGCCGCGGATGCGGACCTCGTCGACGCGGGCCATGGTGCCGCTGGGCGTGTTGATGACCATGGCGATCTCGCCGCGGTGCATGCGCTCCAGGACGGATCCGGCGGGGTCGTCGCACAATTTCGTGACGATCTCGGCGTCGATTCCGGCGGCCTTCAGCGCGCGCGCCGTGCCCTCGGTGGCGACGAGGCGGAAGCCCAGCTTCACGAGTTCGGCGCCGACCTCCACCATCCACGGCTTGTCGGAATCGCGGGCGCTGACGAAGACGCGGCCCCCCAGCGGCAGCCGCTGGCCGGCGGCGATCTGGCTCTTCCAGTAGGCGACTTCGAAGGTGCTGTCCATGCCCATGACCTCGCCGGTGGACTTCATCTCGGGGCCGAGGACGGGGTCGACGCCGGGGAACCGGTCGAAGGGCAGGACGGCCTCCTTGACGGCGCGCCATGGAAGATCGCGGCGCGGGGCGGCGAGGCCGAGTTCCTTCAGCGTCATGCCGACGGAGACCTTCGTGGCGACCTTGGCGAGCGGGATTCCGGTGGCCTTGCTGAGGTACGGGACGGTTCGCGAGGCGCGCGGGTTGATCTCGATGATGTAGAAGTCGCCGTCCTTCACGGCGGCCTGCACGTTCATCAGGCCGCGCACCTTCAGATCGAGGGCGATGCGGATGGCGGCATCCTCGAGGCGGCGCGTCATCTCCGGGGAGAGCGAGTGGGGCGGGGTGCAGCAGGCGCTGTCGCCGGAGTGGATGCCGGCCTCCTCGATGTGCTCCATGACGCCGCCGATGTAGACGTCGGTGCCGTCGCCGACGACGTCGATGTCGACCTCGATGGCGCGTTCGAGATAGCGGTCGATGAGCACCGGGAATCCGGGGCTGGCCTGGAAGGCGGCGTAGGTGAACGGGACGAGCTCCGTCTCGTTGTAGGCCACCATCATCGCGCGGCCGCCGAGGACATAGGACGGGCGGATCATGACCGGGAAGCCGATGCGGCGCGCGGTGACGAGGGCCTCGTCGATCGACACGGCCGTGCCGCTCTCGGGCTGGCGGATGCCGAGCCGTTCGAGCAGTTCGCGGCAGCGTTTGCGGTCCTCGGCGATGTCGATGCTGTCGGCCGGGGTGCCGAAGACGTGGACGCCCGCCTTCATCAGCGGGACGGCGAGGTTGAGCGGGGTCTGGCCCCCCATCTGGACGATGACGCCCAGCGGCCGCTCGTTCTCATGGATGTTCATGACGTCCTCGAACGTCAGCGGCTCGAAGTAGAGCTTGTCCGAGGTGTCGTAGTCGGTCGAGACGGTCTCGGGATTGCTGTTGACCATGATGGTCTCGTACCCGAGCTCGCGCAGGGCCTGCACGGTGTGGACGCAGCAGTAGTCGAACTCGATGCCCTGGCCGATGCGGTTCGGGCCGCTGCCGAGGACCATGATCTTGCGCCGGTGGGTGACGCGCGATTGGTCCTCCTTCGCGTAGCTCGAGTAGAAGTAGGGCGTGTAGGCCTCGAACTCGGCGGCGCAGGTGTCGACGAGGCGGTAGACGGGCTTGATGCCGGCCTCGATGCGGCCCCGGCGGACGTCGGGGTGCAGGTCGGCGTTTCCGCGCAGCACGGCGACCTGGCGGTCGCTGAAGCCGGACTCCTTGGCCCGGCGCAGCAGCGCGGGGTCGAGGGGCCGGTCGTGCGGGGCGCCGCCGATCTCACGCTCCAGTTCGACGATCTGCGCCAGGTTGTCCAGAAACCACGGATCGATGGCGGTGATCGCGTGAAGGTCGGCGATCGTGCGTCCCTGCTTGAGCGCGGCCTTGATGGCGAAGATGCGCTCGGCGTTCGGCCGGGCCAGCAGCGCGTCGATGCGAGCGGGGTCGATCTTCGCCTCGCCCTTGAGGTCGTAGCCGTCGACGCCGATCTCGAGCCCGCGCAGCGCCTTCTGGAAGGCCTCGCGGAAGTTGCGGCCGATCGCCATGGTCTCGCCGACGGACTTCATCTGCACGCCAAGGACGGGGTTCGAGCCGGGGAACTTCTCGAACGTGAAGCGCGGCACCTTGACGACGCAGTAGTCGAGCGTCGGTTCGAAGCAGGCGGGGGTTTCGCGCGTGATGTCGTTCGGCAGTTCGTCGAGCGTGTAGCCCACGGCCAGCTTGGCGGCGATCTTGGCGATCGGGAAGCCGGTCGCCTTCGACGCGAGCGCGGAGCTGCGCGAGACGCGGGGATTCATCTCGATGACGACCATGCGTCCGGTCTTCGGGTGGACGGCGAACTGGACGTTCGAGCCGCCGGTCTCGACGCCGATGGCGCGCATGACCTTGATCGCGGCGTTGCGCATCTCCTGGTACTCGGCGTCGGTCAGCGTCTGGACGGGGGCGACGGTGATGCTGTCGCCGGTGTGGACGCCCATCGGGTCGAAGTTCTCGATCGAGCAGACGATGACGACGTTGTCCTTGCGGTCGCGCATCACCTCGAGCTCGAACTCCTTCCAGCCCAGCGCCGACTCCTCGAGGAGCACGGTGTGCTTGAGGCTCGCCTTGAGGCCGCCCTCGACGACCTCCAGCAGCTGCTCCATCGAGTGGGCGACGCCGCCGCCGGTTCCGCCGAGCGTGAAGCTGGCGCGGACGATCAGCGGGAAGCCGATCTGCTCCGCGGCGGCGCGGGCCTCGTCGAGGTTGTGGACGAAGATGCTGCGCAGGCACTCGAGGCCCGCCTTGCGCATGGCCTCCTTGAAGAGGTCGCGATCCTCGGCGCGCTTGATGACCTCGGCGTTCGCGCCGATCAGCTCGACGCCGAACTTCTCGAGAACGCCCATCTCGGCGACCTCGAGCGCGGTGTTGAGCCCGGTCTGTCCGCCCAGGGTCGGCAGCAGGGCGTCCGGGCGTTCCTTCTCGATGATCCGCGCCACGACCTCGGGCGTCACGGGCTCGATGTAGGTGCGGTCGGCGACCTCGGGATCGGTCATGATCGTCGCCGGGTTGCTGTTGACGAGGACGATCTCGTAGCCCTCCTCGCGCAGCGCCTTGCACGCCTGCGTGCCCGAGTAGTCGAATTCGCAGGCCTGTCCGATGACGATCGGCCCGGAGCCGATCAGCATGATCTTGTGGATGTCGTCGCGCTTGGGCATGGCGGCCTCAGGGTTGGTCGGTCAACGTTGCGGAAACTTCGCGCCGGCGCCGTTCGATGCGGAGACAGGCGGCCGGCGAGTTGCGACGGACGGGGGCCTGCGCCTCCGCCCAGGAAATCGTGTCCTGCAGGGCCCGCCAGCGGCGTCGGGGATCCCAGGCCCGGTCGCGCCGGGCCTCCTCGCGGGCCTTGAGAGTGTCGTTCACGGCGTTGGGCCTCCGGCCAGAACGGCCCGGAGCGCGGAGATCCGCGCCTCCTTGCGTTCCGCGGGCGGAAGGGCGAGCTGGCAGGCCAGCATGTCGGCGTCGCAGAGGCCCCGGTAGGCGACGCCAGCCGCGGTCCGGCCGGACACGGCGCGTGCGGCGCAGGCGGACCAGTCGGGCAGGCCCTTCACGGCCCGGAAGACATCGAGGGCGCCGTCCGGCGTCGTCATGCAGAAGACCGGCTGCGCATCCAGCCAGCCCGCCGGCAGGCGGGAGACGGGCCCCCACGACGCCTCGTCCCGGCCCCATTCGGCGCCGAGGGCGGCGAGGGCGGCCTCGCACCGGCCGCGGTTCCCCGGCGTGTCCCGGATCCAGACGTCGACGTCGAACGTCAGCTCGGGCCGGTGGCGCAGGAGGAAATTCACGCCGCCGACGAGCAGGTGGTCCACCTGCCCGTCGTTCAGCGCTGCCAGTATCCGGTCGATGTTCATTTCGCGAAAGACGCCGCCGCGGCGTGCCGCACTATTCCCACTCGATCGTGCTGGGGGGCTTGGAACTGATGTCGAAGACGACGCGGTTGACGCCGCGGACCTCGTTGATGATGCGCCGGGCGATGCGGTCGAGCGTCTCGTAGGGGAGGCGGAACCAGTCGGCCGTCATCCCGTCCATGCTCGACACGGCGCGCACGGCGACGACGTTTTCGTAGGTGCGCTCGTCGCCCATGACGCCGACCGTCTGCACCGGCAGCAGCACGGCGAAGGACTGCCAGATGTCGCGGTAGGTCACGATCTGCCGGACCTCCTCCTGCACGCGCAGGTCGGCCTGCTGCAGGATGCCGACGCGCTCGGCCGTGACCTCGCCGAGGATCCGGACGCCGAGGCCGGGGCCCGGGAACGGCTGGCGGTCGACGATCGTGTCGGGCAGGCCCAGCTCCCGCCCGAGCGCGCGGACCTCGTCCTTGAACAGCTCGCGCAGGGGCTCGATCAACTCGAACTTCAGGTCCGGCGGCAGCCCGCCGACGTTGTGATGGCTCTTGATGGTGGCCGAGGGGCCGCCGCGCGGATGGACGCTCTCGATCACGTCGGGATAGAGCGTTCCCTGGGCCAGGAACCGGACGGGGCCGATCTTGCGGGCCTCGTCGGCGAAGACGTCGATGAAGGTCCGGCCGATGATCTTCCGCTTCTGCTCGGGATCGGTGGCGCCCTTCAGCTTCTCGAGGAACAGCGGGCCCGCGCGGGACACGCGCAGGTCGATGCCGAAGGCGCGGCCGAAGCAGTCCTCGACCTGCTCGGCCTCCTTGTAGCGCAGGAGGCCGTTGTCGACGAAGACGCAGTGCAGCTGAGGGCCGATCGCCTTGTGGAGGAGGGCGGCCACGACCGACGAATCCACGCCGCCGCTGAGGCCGAGCAGGACCTGGCCGTCCCCCACGCGCTCGCGGATCGAGCGCGTGCTCTCCTCGATGAAGGTGGACATCTTCCAGTCGCCCGCGCATCCGCACACGTCGAAGATGAAGTGTTCGAGGATCTCGCCGCCGTGGGGCGTGTGGACGACCTCGGGGTGGAACTGCAGGCCGTAGATGCGGCGCGACTCGTCCGCCATCGCCGCGATCGGGCAGGTGCGGGTCTTCGCGAGCACGCGGAAGCCGCCGGGCAGGGTCTCGACCTGGTCGCCGTGGCTCATCCAGACCGGCATCTGCTCGGGCAGAGTCCGGAAGAGGGCCGCCGGCTCGGCGATGTCGATCGACGCCATTCCGTACTCGCGGCTCTCGCCCTTGCGGACCACGCCGCCGAGCTTCTTCCCGGTGAGCTGCATTCCGTAGCAGATGCCGAGAACGGGCACGCCCAGGCCGAACAGCGCGGCATCGCAGTCGGGGGATCCGGCATCCAGGACGCTGGCCGGCCCGCCCGAGAGGATGATGCCGCGGGGACCGCGGGCGCGAAGGACCTCCGCCGGCGTGTCGAACCGCAGCAACTCGCAGTAGACCTGCCGTTCGCGCAACCTGCGTGCGATCAACTGGCTGTACTGCGATCCGAAATCGAGAATGGCGATCCAGTCGTGCATGGTGTCCGCCCGTGTCTCCCGGCCAGCCCGGGGTCCGCCGCTCCTACCAAACCGGGGCGCGGAAATCAATGCCAAAGGCCCGCCCGGGGGCGTGTCGACAGCCGGCAGGGACGGCAGTATGTTGACTGGCTTGAACTTGAGGAGCGGCAGGCGAAGGGCCGTGCGACACGGGGCCGGTGCGGGCCTGCTGGCCGGCCTGCTGCTGGCCGGGGCGGTCCCGGCGGGGGAGGTCCGCCCTCGGCTTCGCGTTTCGGATGGCGGCATGGTCCGGGACCTTGAACTCGCCATGGACGAAATCGCCGTGGGGCCCGCGTCGCAGCGGCGAGGGGCCATCCGCCGACGGGAGGGCGGGCCGCTGCCGTCCGCGGAGGAGGTCCTGCAATGGGCCAGGGACCTGGAGCGGAGCGCGGGCGTGGACGCCGCCCTCGTGTACTACGAGACCGGCCGTCCGCGCTCGGAGGCCACGCTGCGCGTGCTGGGACGCCGGGTCGCGGCGCGTCTCGTGCCGGGGACCGATCCCATGGCGATCGCGGTCGCGGCGGGCGCCGAGGCGACGGAGCCGGCCCCGGGCGCGGCGGGCTGGCACCTGTTCCGGACGGGGGACCTGGCTGCCGCTCCCGACCTGGCGGACCGTCTTGCGGCGCTCGGGGGCGTCGCCGAGGTCCAGGTCCAGTACGGGCGCCAGCCCCGGAAGAAGTGGATCCCCAACGATCCGTTCTTTCCGACCCAATGGCACCTGCGCAATACGGGTCAGGGTGGGGGCACGGCCGGGGTGGACGTCAATGTCGTCTCCGTCTGGGACGCGCGCCGGGGGGCCGATGTCGTCATCGGAATCGTCGACGACGGTCTGGAGACGACGCATCCGGACCTCGCGCCCAACGTCAACACGGTCTGGGACCGCGACTGGAACGACTCGACGCCCCTCGATCCCAGCCCCGATGCCGCCAACGAGGACTTCCACGGCACCTCCTGCGCGGGCGTCGCGGCGGCGCGCGGGAACAACTCCATCGGCGTCAGCGGGGCCGCGCCCGAGGCGACGCTCGTCGGCCTGCGCCTGATCGCCGGAATCGTCGACGACGCGGACGAGGCCGATGCGCTGACGCACAGCAATGCCGTGATCCATATCAAGAGCAACAGCTGGGGGCCGGAGGATGACGGAATGACGCTCGAAGGGCCGGGCGCGCTGACCCGGGCCGCGCTGTCGAACGGGACGGCGAACGGCCGCGGCGGCTTGGGCACCCTCTACACGTGGGCGGGCGGAAACGGGCTCGAGGCGAACGACAACGCGAACAAGGACGGCTACGCGAACTCGCCGTACACGATTGCCGTGGCCGCCGTGGACGACGACGGCGCCCAGGCCTACTACAGCGAGCCAGGCGCGTGCCTCGTGGTCGCCGCCCCGTCGAGCGGCGGCGCGACCGACATCACCACGACCGACCTGACCGGCATCGACGGATACAACAGCACCTACGGGACCGCTGGCGAGCCGTCGAACCGCGACTACACCGCGACGTTCGGAGGCACGTCGTCCGCGACGCCGCTCGTCGCGGGGGTCGTCGCGCTGGTTCTGCAGGCCAATCCCGCGCTCGGATGGCGGGACGTGCAGGAGATCCTCATCCGCAGCGCGCGCCGGATCAACCCGGCGGACGCCGGCTGGGCGACCAACGGCGCCGGTCTCGCCTTCAACCCCAAGTTCGGCGCGGGCCTGGTCAACGCGTCGGGCGCCGTGGCGCGGGCGCTCTCGTGGACGAACCTCGGGCCGCGGGTTTCCCTGCGTGACGCCCAGTCGGGGCTGGGCCTGCCGATCCCCGACAACAGCACGACCGGCGTCTCCCGCGTCTTCAACGTGACCACGAACCTCCGGGTCGAGCATGTCGAGGTGTCGTTGGACGCCAGCCACACCTCGCGCGGCCACCTCGAGGTGGTGCTGATCTCGCCGGCCGGGATGCAGAGCCGGCTGATCGAGAAGCACACGGACACGGGCGACCACTACCCGGGCTGGACGTTCATGAGCGTCCGCCATTGGGGAGAGTCCGCGCAGGGGGCGTGGACCGTGCGCGTGGCGGACCGCACGTCGGGCACGGTCGGCACCCTGAACTCCGTGACCCTGTCCGTGCACGGCACCTCGGCCGGGCCGGCGCCGCGCCAGCCGCCGATCATTCCGTCCGTTGCCAGCCCGACCGTCGCGGCCGGAGACCCCGTCAGCCTCGCCGTAGCGGCGCTGCCAACGGACGGCGATCCCGTTTCGCTGTCGGCGCGGGATGTGCCGGCATGGGCGACCTTCGTCGCCACCAACGAGAGCGGGGTCCTGTCCGGGACGCCGGGCGCGGGGGATGCCGGCGTCTGGACGGTGTTCTTCGATGCGAGCGATGTCGACGGCACCGTCTCGGCGACATCGCGGGTGACCGTCACCGCCGGGGGAACGCCGGAAACGAACCTGCTGGCCGGCTACACCTTCGATGAAGCCGGGTCCTTCACGACCAATCCCGCGGCGACCGCCTCCGGGGTAACCGCGAGCGGGTTCCGGACGCGCGATGGAACGCTCACGACGTTCGGCGGGATTTCCGGGGCCTCCGTCGCGGACAGCGGGTGGACGGGGACGGTCCACTACTTCGAGTTCACCGTCTTGCCCGGCGCGGACCGGGAGATCGAGGTGACGGGGATCCAGTTCGGCGATCGCCGGTCCAGCTCCGGTCCCACGGCGTGGCGCGTGACGTCCGGCGCGGACGGACATGCCGCCGCCCTGGCATCGGGAACGACGCACAGTTCGTGGCGGACCAACGAGGCGGTGTTCGCCCCGGTCGTGTCCGGGGCGCCCCTGACCGTCCGGATCCACGGGTCCGGCGCCAGCGCCCCGTCCGGAACGTGGCGTCTGGACGACGTCCGGTTGCTGGGCAGCGTGCGACCCTCCATGACGGACACGGATGGCGATGGCATCGCCGACGACTGGGAGGCACGGTACTCGGGCACGACCACGGGGCTGGTGGCCCTGTCCGATGCGGATGTCGACGGCTTCACGGCGCTCCAGGAGTTCCTTGCCGACACGCATCCGGGCGTCGCGTCGTCGCGGTTCGAGGTGGCGGAGATGAGGATCGATGGCGCCGTGGCCCGGCTCGCGTTCGTCTCGTCCACCGGCAGGCTCTACAGCGTCCACCTGCTCACGAACCTGGTCGATGCGTCCGGCTGGAGGGAGGCCCTCGCCGACCGGCCGGGCTCAAACGGCGTGACGACGCTCTGGCATACCAATCCGGCGTCCCTCAAGCTGTACCGGATCCACGTGAGGCGGCCATGACGGGCTTGAACGGGAGGGTGGCTGCCCTGGCCGTGCTCGGGGCCGTTCTCGCCGTCGCGGCACCTCCCCGATCCGTGCCGCCGTCCACGACGAAGCCCGCGGCGGCCGGGCACGGATGGACGGTCCTCCGTGACGTCCGGTTGCTGGAGGACCGCTACTTCGACGGCGACAGCTTCCACCTGAAACCCGCGCGCGGCGACGAGGGCGTCTTCCGGCTCTACTTCGCGGACTGTCCCGAGACAGATCCCCGGCTGAAGGATCGGATGGCCGACCAGGCGAAGGTCTTCGGCGTCGCGGTCTCTCGAATCCCCGCCATCGGCAAGCGCGCGGCGGAGTTCACGCGGGAGTTCCTCCGGGAGGGGTGCACGGTGCACACGCGGCGGGAGGTGGCCGATGGCGACAGCCGCATGCCGAGGCACTTCGCGTTCGTCGAGGTCCGGGGCCGCTGGCTTCACGAGGCGCTGGTCGAGGCCGGGCTCGCCCGGGCCTACGGGAAGTCCAGCGATCTGCCCGACGGCACCCCGGCCCGGGATCACTGGAAGCGTCTTGATTCGCTTCAGGAGACCGCGCGCAAGCGGGGCGCCGGCGCGTGGGAACGCGGCGGCCGCTGAGACGCACCGGGGCCCGCCTGCGCCTTGCAGACGGCCCGCCGTTCGTGCGATAACCGCGCGAAGCCGCCGGACGCGGGTCCGGTCGCCGCCCATGAAACCGCGTGCTGGACAGGATCCCGGGACCGAGGCCGACGCCGAACCGTCGGCATCGACGTCCGTCTATCTCCTTTACGGCGACGATTTCCGGGTGAAGGAGGCGGCGCGGCGCCTCGTCGACGCGCTCTGTCCCCCGGACCAGCAGGTGTTCGGCCTGGAGGAGGTCGACAGCCTCCACGACACGGCCGACCAGGCGGTGACCACGCTTCGCCGCGTCCTGATGGCGGTCGACACGGCCAGCTTCCTGGGCGGGCGCAAGGTGGTCTGGTACCGCGCGGGCGATTTCTTCGAGTCCGCCAAGGTCCTGCGTGCCGTGGCCGTCGCACCGTGGGTCGAGAGGCTGACGGACCACCTGCGCGCCGGACTGCCGGACGGGCACCAGCTCGTCGTCACCGGCACCGGCATCGACAGGCGCTCCGCCTTCTACAAGGCCTGCAATGAGAAGGGGGACGTGGTCGCGTACACGCTTCCCGAGAAGTCATGGGAGATGGAGCGATACGCGGGCGCGCTCGTCCGGCGCGCGCTCGATCCCGCGGGGCTGCGCATGCGTCCGGAAGCTCTCACGGCATTCGTCGACGCGGTGGGGCCGGATGCGCGGACCATCCAGTCGGAGGTGGAGAAACTCGTCCTGTACGTCGCGGGGCGCCGGGAGATCACCGTCGAGGACGTCCGCGCGATCACCTCCCCGGCGCGGGAGGTCGAGGGCTGGGACCTGGCGGACCGGGTCGGCGAGCGCGATGCGCCGGGCGCGCTGGCGGTGCTGCGGCGGTTGCTGCAGCAGAAGGTCGAGCCGATCCTCATGATCGGCGGCCTTGAATCCCGGTTCCGCGAGCTGTCGGTCTTCCGCGACGCGCTCGACCGGGGCTGGGTTCGGTTCAACGGCCGCGAGGCGGTGTGGACCGGCGGACCGGAGGTGGCGGCGTCGCTGGCCGGGCTGGGCGAGTGGAACCCGTCGCGCATGCATCCGTTCCGCGCGGGCAAACTGGTCGAGCAGGCGAGGGCCTTCTCGGCGGAGGAACTCGCCCGCGCCTCGGCGGCGATCACCCGCACGCGCGAGCAGATGGCCGGAGGGTTCTCGGCGGCCGATCTCCTTCTCGAGATGCTCGTCCTGCGCATCGCCCGCAGGCGCCCGGGGTCCCGATGAAGGCCGCCGTCGCACGGCGCGTGTGTGCCGCGGCGTTCGCCCTCGCGGCCGGCCTGGCCGCCGGGCCCGCGGCGGCGTGGCCCGAGAAGATCCCGATCCCGGTCGACGGACCGTCGACGAACGCGCCCGCGCCCGCGGCCGGGGCCGTGCCGGAGCTGTGGTTCCCGGTCGGCGAGGAACAGGTCCTTGACCTGCAGTGGGGCGTGATCAGCGTCGGCACCTCGCGGGTCTGGACCGAGTGGATCCGCGAGTACGGCGAGTGGCTGCTGGCCATCCGCATGCGGACGCGGACCACGCGCGTCCTGGACGCGATCTATCCCGTCGACGACTTCATCGAGAGCGTCGTGGATCCGACGACGTTCCTGCCCCGCCGGTTCGTGAAGAAGATCAACGAGGGCAAGAGCCGCTACGACGAACTGACGGTCTTCGACCACGTCCGGCGGATTGCGACGTGGAGATCGCTGAACAGCGGGAAGGCCAAGGTGTTCCCGATCGATGCCGACACCCGCGACGTGCCGACCATGCTTTACTGGTTCCGCAAGGAGAGGTTCGAGCCCGGCGATTCGCGCGAGTTCCAGGTGATGGCGGACGAGAAGATGTACACCGTCTTCCCGAAGCCGGTGGCCCGGGAGACGCTCCGCACCGCGCAATTCGGAAAGGTGCCGTGCATGCGGTTCGAGCCCGAGGCCCAGTTCAACGGGCTCTTCGTCCGCAAGGGACGGCTCTGGGTCTGGGTGGCCGAGGACGACCGGCGGCTCGCCGTGCGCCTGGTCGCCGAGGTCCCGGTGGCGAACGTGAAGGCCGTGCTCGTCGGCGTGCGCGGGCCGGGGAACGATCGATGGGTCGGACGCGGTCCGGCCGCGGATCTCGCGCGGCCCGTTCCGAGGTAGGCGAGGGGAGGTTCTGGATCATGGCTCTTTCCATCCGGCGCGCGAGGGAACTGCTGGCGGGCTTCCGGCGGCAGCGGGTGACGGTCGTCGGCGACCTGATGCTCGACCGGTACGTCGAGGGAACGGTCGACCGCATCTCTCCCGAGGCCCCGGTGCCGGTCGTGCGCGTCCGCTCCGAGCGCGCGGTGCCCGGCGGCGCCAGCAACGTCGCCGTCAACCTGCGGGCGATGGGCGGCGGCGCGTCGGTCTGCGGCCTCGCCGGCCGCGATGCCGCGGGCCGCGAACTCCTCGGCATGCTCCGCGCCGCGCGCGTCGGGACGGACGGGGTCACGCGCCCGGCGGGGCTTCGCACCACCGTGAAGACGCGCATCCTGGCCGAGCGCCAGCAGGTCGTGCGCGTCGACCACGAGGACCTGCCCGATCTCGCGGGCGCGCCGCTGCAGGCCGCGTGCCGGCGCGTCGCCGCCGAGGTGGCCCGCTCGACCGGCGTCATCATCGAGGACTACGGCAAGGGCTTCGTCTGCCAGCCCGTCGTCGACGCGGCCCTCGCGGCCGCGCGCCGCGCCGGCATCCCGAGCGGTCTCGATCCGAAGGACAACCACGCGCTGAACGTGCGCGGCATCACGGTCGCGACGCCGAACCGCAAGGAGGCCTTCCACGGCGCCCAGCGAAGGGACCCCGGCGCCGGGCCGGATCCGCTGGCCGACGCCGCGCTGCTGGACACCGCGCGAGGGCTGCTTCGCCGCTGGGCCCCGCGGCATCTGCTCGTGACGCTGGGGCCCCAGGGCATGCTCCTTGCCTCGCCCGGCGCGAAGCCCCGGCACATCCCGACCCGTGCGCTTGCCGTCTACGATGTCAGTGGCGCGGGCGACACCGTCATCGCCGTCTGCGTCCTCGCGCTCGCCGCGGGCGCCACCGACGAGGAGGCCGCCGAGATCGCCAACTACGCAGCCGGCGTCGTGGTCGCGAAGCTCGGCACCGCCACCTGCACCCCGGCGGAACTGATCGCCCACATGCGCGAGTGCGGCGCGGAGGAGGGCTGAAGCCATGGCACGCGTCGTCGGCGTGATCCCCGCCCGCTGGGCCTCGACCCGCTTTCCGGGCAAGGCGCTGCATGGGATCTGCGGCAAGACCCTGCTCCAGTGGGTGGTCGAGCGCGCGCGCCGCGCGAAGGGGCTGGCGGACCTCCTGGTCGCGACGGATGACGGCCGCATCCGCGCCGCCGCCGAGTCCTACGGCGTGCGTGCCGTCATGACCTCGCCGGACCATCCTTCGGGCACCGACCGCATCGCCGAGGCGATCCGCGGCATCGAGGCGGACGCCGCCGTGAACATCCAGGGCGACGAGCCGCTCGTCGAGCCGGCCGTGATCGACCAGCTGGCCGCCGCGGTCGGCGGCGAGGATGCGTGGGACATGGCCACCGCGGCGACACCGCTGCACAACCCCGCTCTGATCGCGCAGCCGTCGATCGTCAAGGTCGTGGCCGCGGCGGACGGACGCGCCCTCTACTTCTCGCGCGCGACGATCCCCTTCGACCGCGACGGCGGCGCGGACCGCGAGACGGGACCCGTCTACCTCCGCCACATCGGCCTCTACGCCTATCGCCGCGATTTCCTCGAGCGCCTCGTCCGCGAGCCCCCGTGCCTCACCGAGCGGCTGGAAAAGCTGGAGCAACTGCGCGCGCTGCACCTCGGCGCCCGCATGAAGGTGCTCGTCGTCGAGGACCATGGCATCGGCGTCGACACGCCCGAGGATGCAGTCCGCGCCGAAGCCGCCCTCCGCGCCGCCGGCCTTGCATGAGGGACGGAAGACGGAAAACGGAAGACGGAAAAGAACGCAGGGGCGCAAGGGAGAGGATCGGACGGATTTCCAATCCCTGGAGGAGCAGCGTTCAGGTTCTTCCAAGGGTTGGACGATGGGCGTCCCCCCTCTGCGCACTTTGCGTTGTCGTCCGGACCGGCGGCGGCGTCACCAGGAATGCCGGCCGGGGCCTGCGGTGACCCACGCCTTGCGGTCCGCGAGCCACACGCGGGCGGTGGAGCCGGGCGGAATTTCGACTTCGAGTCGCATGCGGCCGCCGTCGAGACGCCAGTCGACGCGGACCGGGCCGCGGGCGGTGCGGTGTCCGCCCCGCGCCCACGTGACGCCCGCGACGGCGTTCGGGCGGATCACGATCCGGTCGAAGCCGACCGCGTCCTGCGCGGGCGCGAGTCCCAGCACGCTCTTGAAGAGCCACGCGTCGACCGATCCGAACATCGGGTGGTTCTGGCTGAACGTATTGTCGGATCCCTTCCAGTTCTCCCAGAGCGTCGTGGCCCCGCGGTCGAGCATGAAGCCCCAGCCCGGGAACTCCCGGCGGCTCACCATGGCGCCGGCCAGGTCGTCCAGTCCCTCGGCGGCGAGAATTTCGAAGAGATAGCGCGTGCCGTAGATGCCGGTGGTCGGACCGCCGTTCTTGGCCGCGAGGGCCTTCTTCAGGAGATCCAGCGCGGCCGCGCGATCGGCTTCGGGGACCAGGCGGTGATACAGGCCGAATGCCTGCTCACCCTGCCGGCCCTGGCCGACCCTGCCGCCTGCGACGAATTTCGCCCGGAAGGCGGCGCCGATGCGGTCCGCCAGGTCCGTATAGCGGCGCGCATCGGCGTCGCGCCCGAGCAGGGCCGCGAACTCCGCGACAAGCCGCGCCCACTCGGCGAAGTGCGCGGTCGCGGTCAGGGGCTCGGGCGCCTTCTCGAGCGCCTCGTGGTCGCCGATGCACCTCGGGATCACCAGGTCGGGATGCTTCGCGGCGACGAGATCGACGTAGCGGGCGCAGGCGTCGTAGTGGCGCGCGACGAGATCGCGGTCGCCGTGGTGGCGCACCAGTTCGCGCAGAACGACCGGCACGCCGACGGTCCACCCGATGGGTCCGGAGCGGCCCCCGAAGCCTCGGTCCGCGATGCCGACGAAGGGCGCCGTCTCGGTGAACCAGCCGTCCGCCGCCTCGTCGGCGAAGTCCTGAATCGTCTTCGCATAGAACGAGCGCATGTCGAAGTTGAGCAGAAAGGCCTCGGCGGAGACGGCGATGTCCGCGCCGTAGCCGAATCGCTCGCGCGCGGGGCAGTCGGACTGCACGCCGAGGAGGTTCGAGAGGAATGTCGCGCGGCACACGCGGTGGATCTCGTTGAAGATCTCGCTGGAACACTCGAACGAGCCGGCCTCCGGCACGGCGGAGGCGAGCGCGAGCGCGGTGACGTCCGACGGCGCGGGCGCGCGGTCGAGACCTTCGATCTGCACGTAGCGGAAGCCGTGCCACGTGAAGCGGGGCGTGTAGGCTTCGTCGCCGCCCGCGCGGACGTAGTCGTCGCGCTGTTCCGCGACCGCGGGGGCGCCGGGCCCGCCGACGCCGGGCCGCTTGATCTGCCCGCAGACGGCCGTCATCCCGTTGACGGTCCCGTTGGTGTGGAGCAACTCGCCGTAACGGAACGTGACGGCTTCGCCGGCCAGGCCCGGGCCGAGGCGGATGCGTGCCCACCCGGCGAAGTTGCGGCCGAGGTCCGCGACGTACACGCCCGGAGCCGGCTCGTGGATGCTGCGGGCGGTCCAGCGCTCACGGACCGCGACGGGCGGCGCGTCGCGGGGCACCAGCGCGCCCGCGGGGCCGGCCGCCCGGGCGGCCGCCGACCACGAGGAGTCGTCGAACCCCGCCTCGCGCCAGCCGGGCGTCGCGCGTCGCGCGTCGACGACCTCGCCGAGATAGAGGCTGTTGCGAAGGATCGGACCCGGCGCCGTCCGCCATGAGGTGTCCGAGACGATGCGCTCGGTGCGCCCGTCGGCGTGGACGATCTCGAGCGCCGCGATCAGGCAGGGGCGGCCGACGGCCAGCGTTTCGCGCAGGTTGAACCGGCCCCACATGCGCATCGGCAGCGGGTTCCACCAGCCGTTGCCGAGCGTGACGGCGAGCACGTTGGTGCCGGCCCTCACCAGAGGCGTGACATCGTGCGTGTCGAAGAGCACGCGTTTGCCGAACGGCGTCCAGAGGGGCAGCAGGGTGTCCGGCGCGACCGGCCGCCCGTTGACGTGCGCCTCGTAGAGGCCCACCCCGGCGATGTGGAGGCGGGCGGAGCGGACCCGGCCGTCGACGGCGAACGCGCGCCGGAACTGCGGGGCGGGATCGTCGGCGTAGAAGTCCGCGTCGGTCGCGGGGAGCGGACGGCCGTCCCCGATCCACGCCGCGCCGGACCCTTCGAGGGACGCCGCCGCGACGGGTGGGCGGGCGCCCTCCCGCGGCGCGGCGCAGCCAACCGTGCATCCGAGCCCCGCGATCCCGATGAGTCGGACGATGTGCTCTTTCATGACGCCTCCCGCGATCGCCCGATCCTATAGACCAACCTCCGCGCGAAGGGAAGCGCCGACACCCGGTTTGCGCGCCCGGGCCGCCGGCGTGCTGTGGCCGCGACCATCGGTCGCGGCTACAGCAGCCCTCCGAGGTGCGGTTGGCGGGTCTCCGGGGATTGCCACGGTCGCCGTTGCGCGGGCATACTGTCTCGGTGCATTCGTGGCGACAGTGGATCTGCGTCGTTGCGACGGCCGGGGCGTGCCGCGCGGGCGACCCCGCGGCGTCGTGCGGGTCTCTTCGCCTCGCCATCGCGGACCTCGCGGCCTCCTTCCCCGGCCGCTACACCAACGCACCGGGTTATCTCGCCCGTCTCGACGCGATCACCGCGGACCTGACGAATGCGACGCCCGCCCCGGCCGCCGATGCCGCGGCGCGCCTTGAGTCACTGCGGCGCGAGGCGCTGCTCGCAAACCCGCTGCTCGATATCGACCGGCTTCTCGTCGTGCGGCGCTCGACGCGGCAGATGGGGCTCCCCGCCAACTGGCAGGGGAACTCGAGCCTGCCGCGCACGGGCTACTCGAACGAGATCGCCGTCCTTTCGAACCTCCGCGGCGGCGGCGACCTCGCCACGCTCTACCGCCCGCCCGGCGGCGAGTTCGTCGGCGACGTCGACCTCGCCTTCGACGCGTCGCGCCTGCTGTTCTCCATGCCCGCCGGCGGCCGCACCTGGCGCGTGTTCGAGCTGTCGCTCGCCGGGGGCGCCGGGCCCGCCGTTCTGCCGATGATCCCGGACGGCGACGTCGACAACTACGATCCGTGCCTCCTGCCGGACGGCGACGTGATCTTCGCCTCCAGCGCGCCGTTCGCCGGCGTGCCGTGCGTGACCGGCCGCGACCATGTCGCGAATCTCTACCGGTGGCACCGGGCCGACGGTTCGATCCGGCGGCTGACGTTCGATCAGGACCACGACTGGTGCCCGACCGTGCTGTCCGACGGCCGCGTGCTGTACCTGCGCTGGGAGTACTCCGACCTGCCGCATTTCGTCTCGCGGATCCTCTTCACGATGAACCCGGACGGCACCGCGCAGCGCGCCTTCTACGGCAGCAACTCCTACTGGCCGAACGCGATGTTCTTCGCGCGGCCGGTGCCCGGCGACCCGGCGCGCTTCTTCGCGGTCGTCGGGGGCCACCACGATCACCCTCGCATGGGCGAGCTGGTCCTGTTCGACACGCGTCGCGGACGATTCGAGGCCGAAGGGGCCGTGCAGAGGATCCCGGGCCGCGGCCGCGCGGTGGAACCGGTGCTCCTCGACGGGCTCACGAAGGACAGCTGGCCGAAGTTCCTCCACCCCTGGCCCCTCAGCGACCGGCACGTGCTCGTCGCCGCCAGACCGGCGCCGAAGTCGGAATGGGGGCTCTACCTTGCGGACACGTTCGACAACCTCGTCTTGATCAAGGAGCTGCCCGGCGAGGCGCTGCTGGAGCCGATCCCGCTCGTGGCGCAGGCGCGTCCGCCGGTGCCGCCGTCGCGCGTGGACCCGGAGGCGAAGGACGCGGTCGTGCAACTGGCGGACGTGCATGCCGGCCCCGGACTTCGCGGCGTGCCGCGGGGGACGGTGAAGCGGCTGCGGCTCTTCACCTACCAGTTCGCCTACCACGGCATGGGCGGTCAGGTGAACCGCGTCGGGCTGGACGGTCCGTGGGACATCAAGCGCGTGCTGGGAACGGTGCCGGTCGAGCCGGACGGCTCGGCGCATTTCCGCGTGCCCGCGAACACGCCGATCGCGGTGCAGCCCCTGGACGCGGACGGCGCGGCGCTTCAGCTGATGCGCAGCTGGTTCGTCGGCATGCCCGGCGAGGTCGTCGGATGCGTGGGCTGCCACGAGCGCGACGGCACCGCGCCGCCGTACGCGTCCGCGTCGGCCTTCCTGCGCGCCCCGTCGGATGTGACTCCATGGCACGGGCCGGTGCGCGGATTCTCGTTCGAACGCGAGGTGCAGCCGGTGCTCGACCGCCATTGCGTCGGCTGTCACGACGGGAGGGCGCCTGGCCGGCCCGATTTCAGCCGGCGTCCCGGTGCGAATCCGCCGGGCGCGGCCAACAGCTATCAGAAGGACTCCTGGTTTCCTCCTTCCTATGTCTCGCTCTTCCCGTACGTGCGCGGACACACGATCGAGAGCGACATGCACCTGCTCGAGCCCGCCGAGTATCACGCGTCGACGACGCACCTCGTGCAGATGCTGCGCGCCGGGCATCACGGCGTGGCGATGGGGGTGGAGGACTGGGACCGTCTGTTCACGTGGATCGACCTCAACAAGCCGGCGCACGGCACGTGGACCGAAAATGTCGGCGCGGACAAGGTTGCGCACCAGCGCGACCGGCGTCGCGACCTGATGCGGCGCTACGCCGGGATCGACGAGGATCCCGAGGCGATCCTCCCGGACACCGGGGCCGGGAGAGACGGCGGCGCCGCCGTCCGTGGATTGGATCATGGGCCGACCGCCGTGTCGGCCGCGGCCCGGACGGAGCCGGGCCCGCCAGGGAATCCGACGACCCTTCCGTGCGAGGGGTGGCCGTTCGACGTTTCCGAGGCCGGACGGCGACAGACGGTGGACGGCTCGCCGGAGCGGACGCTCGACCTCGGCGGCGGCGTGGCGCTGTGCCTGCGCCGCATTCCGGCGGGGCGGTTTGTGTCCGGCGGCGAAGCGCCGCGCGTCGTCGAGATGCCGCGGCCGTTCTGGATGGCGGTCTGCGAGATCGACAACGCGCAGTTCGCGCGCTTCGATCCCTCGCACGACAGCCGCCTGGAGACCGGTGACTTCCTGCAGTTCAGTGTCGCCGAGCGCGGATGGCCGCTGGACGGCCCGCGCCAGCCGGCGGTGCGGGTGTCGTGGCATCGTGCGACCGAGTTCTGCCGGTGGCTCTCGACTGTGACCGGCGAACCGTTCTCGCTGCCCGACGAAATGGAATGGGAATACGCCTGCCGGGCGGGCGCGGCGACGGAGCTCTGGTTCGGAGCGCCGGAGGACGATTTCACCGCATTCGCGAACCTGGCCGACGCCACGTTCCGGGGTGTCGAGACCCTCCCGCCATGGCGCCTGCCGTCTGGGGCGATCCCCTCGTACAGGCCGGCCGTGGCGGGCGCCAACGACGGTCACCGCGTCAGCGCGCCGACCGGCTCGTTCCGGCCCAATGCGTGGGGGCTGCACGATATGCACGGGAACGTTGCGGAGTGGACGTCGTCGCCCTTTGCGCCCGGCGCCGGGGCGGAGGCGCCGCGGGTCGTGCGGGGCGGCTCGTGGTCCGAGCGACCGCGGCTGGCCGGCGCATCGCGGCGCATCGCCTATCCGCCGTGGCAGGCCGTGCACAACGTCGGCTTCCGCATCATCTCCCCCGCCCGATAAGACAACACCAAGGCGCGAAGTCCGCAAAGAAGGCACTGGGCGGTTGATCGGGAGGGCCGGCGGCCCCTCCGGCCGCGAAGACGACATGGTCGGGAGCACCGCCACGAGAAACGGGGCAAATGAAGAACCGCGGCGGATCGTCGTCCGGCTCTTCTCTGCGCCCTTTGCGGCTTGGTGTCGTCCTACTCCGCCAGCGGAGCGATCTCGTCGGGCCTCGGGTTCGTCGAGGGGAGTTCCTTGATGCGGAGATTCCGGAACTCGATCGGGCTGCCCTCGGATTCGAGGCAGATGTAGCCCTTGCGCCAGACGCAGTTCGACCCGCCCGAGACGATGGCGCCGTTCACCGCGAGGGAGATGATGCCGTTGGAGCCGGTGATGCGGTAGTGGTTCCACTCCGGCGAAGCCCTGGTCCGGTTCTCGCGCGGGAAGCTGCGCATCTTGCCGTCGTTGGGCTCGAACGGCTTCATGCTCGCGCCGTGGATCGCGAAGACGTCGCCGTCGGTCGTGAACCAGCCGGGCTTCCTGCCGGTCGCGACGTAGTTCGTGAAGAACTGGTGGTCGAGGATCTGGACCTCGATCGACTTGCAGTAGGGCACATTTGGCGCGGGGGTCGGCGAGGACCAGATGAAGAGGCCCGAGTTTCCGGCGGGCCTCAGGTGCCGCCATTCGAGGTCGAGGATGAAGTTCTCGAAGTGCTTCTCCGTCCGCATCGCGCCGGTGGGCTTCCCTGTGCAGTGGATGACGCCGTTGGAGACGCTCCACGTGTCGGGCGCCGTGTTGATATTGACCCAGCCGGAAAGGTCGCGGCCGTTGAAGAGGGAAACGAAACCGTCGTCGTCCGCGGCGAGGACGGCCGGGAGGGCCGGGAACGTGGCGGCGGCGGCCAGGGCGATCCAACGGGTCGGCTTCATCGCGGTGCACTCCTCCCGCCGCGCGCGGCCGCGGCATGGCGGCCGGAGTCTACACCGGGCGAGGGGTGGGCGCCATCATGGCGCGCCGTCGACCCACGCGCGGTCGAAACGGGCGAAGGCGATCTCGTCCCAGTAGCGCGTGCCGCCGGCGGGGCCGCGCTCGTAGACAAGGCCGATCGTCCCGTCGTCGAGGACGACCTCCTCGGGGCCCCACGTCCGGCCGCGGTCGCGGCTGCGCTTGAGGACGATGTCGTGGTTGCCGACGTCGCCCGGGCCGTCGTTGCGCTTCTCGGCGAAGGCCAGGAGAGAGCCGTCCGCCGCCTGCAACAGGGCGGGGATCCGGTGGTTCGGCCGGTTGGACGGCGTGGCGGGGAAGATCACGGTCGTCCCGATCGGCGGGGCGTCCGCCGCCATCGCGGCGGACAGCATCGCGGTGGCGCCGAGGGAGCGGAGCAGGCCGGTCATGGGGGAGATCCGCAACTCACGGGGCGCGGACATCCCGCTTCGCGGCCCAGAGGATCGCCTGGCGGATGACGGCCTGGTACGCCGGATTCGCATAGGCCTTGGCGTCGTGACCGAGCTGCACGTACGCGATGCGGGCCGGTCCCTGTTCGCGGACCCAGACCAACTCGGGCGTCGCCTTCGGGTGGTCCGTCTTCATCAGCACGCGGACATCCGGGGAGACCCACATGGCCCCGTACGTCTCCTCGTGGATGGTGAAGTCGGCGATGCCACGGGACACGGGGTGGTCGCGGTCGACGACCTTCACGGCGACGTCCTCGCCGTGCGAGTAGTTGGACTTGCCGAATTCCTTCCCGTCGATCGTCTCGGGTTTCTGAAGGTACTTCCCGCCGATCAGCCGCGCGTACTCGGGCCAGTCGGGGTGGGAGGCGATGCAGTGATGCGTCGCGACGAGGCCGATGCCGGTGGCCATGAGGTCGAGGAAGTTCTTCCGGTCCTCCGGCGTCGCGGGCTTGAACATGTCGTAGCGGACGATGACGTCGAAGTCCTTCTCGAGGCCCGGCTTCAGCCGTGCCGCGACCTCGGGGAACTTCGCGCGCTCGACCTGGATGCCCGGCAGCGCGTCGAAGGTGGCGAAGAACTGGTTGGTGTCGAAGGCGTGACCGCCGTAGACCAGAAGCACGCGCACGGGCGTCTCCGCGGCCGGCGAGGTCGAGACGGGCATGGTGGAGAAGAGGGCAAGGGCGATGACTGCGGCGGTCGAGCGATGCATCATGGTCCACCTCGGGTGTTCGGCGGAATCTACCAGCCATCGTCCTTGGTTGCCAGAGGTTGCATGCGGTGTCAGGCACTGTGCGCAGTGCATAAGTGTAACATTATCGAGTGCGGTCGCATTCGATAATGTTACACTTCAGCCGGGACCGGCGCGTCAGGGGCGCCGCCGACCGGGGCGGCGCGGGGCCGCGGTCTGCTCGATCTGCGCACGGGATTGCGCGGCGGGCCGCCCGGGCGTATCACTGCGACGGACCGGGCTGTACGGAGGAGGCGTCCATGATGCGGCTGCGAGTCGGGATCCTGGCCCTGGCCGCGGGGCTGGCCGTGCCGGCTGCGCGTGGAGAGTGGCGGCCGCGCAGGCTTCCTTCCGGGGTTGACCGGGACGGTCCACACGGTGGCACTCTCGCCGGACGGAACGGCCGCTGCGGTCTGCCTGCCGTGTTCTGCGGAGGACTCAGGGCGCGGGACGGACGGTGACGTAGGGCCGCATGCGGTCGATCGTCGTTGATCCGAGTCCCTCCACGCGGCGGAGGTCGTCGACCGACTGGAATGGCCGCGCCTTCACGATCCGCTCGGACAGGACCGGACCGATGCCGCGGATGTTCTGCAGTTCCTCCGAGGTGCAGGCGTTGAGATCGAGCGGGTGGTCGGCGCTGATCACCTCGAAGACGCCGAACGCCTCGTCGAGCGAGCGCGCCTCCTCGCGCTGGCGGCGCCGGAGGTCGGCGATCCGCTGCGGCAGGCAGTCCGCCCAGATGCCGCGCCGGCCGACGGCGGCGGCCAGTTCCAGGTCCGCGAGCTGCCGCGCGTACTCGGCGGCGTCGGTGCCGTCGGGCCGGGCGCGCTGGACACCGAAGGCGCGGGCGAGTCCCTCCTCCACGAGCACCGCGGCGAGATCGCGGCCGTCGGGAAGGGTGATCATCGCGTAGATGCGCGGCCTGCCGGACCGTCCCGGGGCGCGGGCGAACGACGTGTGCACGACGAAGGGGGCCGCGGACAGGAGCTCGCGTGTCCGGGCGGCGGCGGCGCGGCCATGGGCGACGGCGCGCACGGGCGGCTCGATGCCGAAGTAGCGCGATTGTTCCAGCAGCCGGCGGCGGTCGGTATCGGCCTCCGCGGTCGATTCGGGACAGTCGACGAAGTAGAGGCGGGCGACCTCGCGGCGGCGGCCGAGGGTGATGGCGAAACTGTCGCCGTCGTTCGAGTCGGTGGCGACGTAGGTGGTGTTGCTGAAGGCCTGCCAGTCGGCGGCGTTGGCGTGCCACGCGAGCGAGGCGAAGAGCGCGAGCCATGGTGCGGCGGACTTCATGAGGCGATACTGCATGGCGCGGCGGGCGGTGCCAAGCGGGACGGCGGTCACGCGTCCTCCGTGACCCGGGTCTGGGCCCGCAGGAGGTCGTGCAGCGTCAGGATCGCCCGAACGGCGCCGGTGGCGGGGTCCAGGAACACGGCGCGCCCGGAAGAGGAGCGGACCATGCGGTCGGCCGCCTCGCGGATGGTCATCGACTCCGGACAGACGGTTGCTTCCAGAAGGGTCGGCGGGGGGCCGTCACGAGCGGCATCGAGGGCGGGGCGTAGCGCGATGCCCGCGTAGCGGCCGTCGATCTCGACCGGGAAGGCCTGGAAGGGGTGGCGTCCGAGGGCGGCGCGGATCCCGTCCGGCGAAAGGTCGCGTAGGACGACCGGCTTCCGGTTGGCGATCGCGGCGACGGGCTGGTCCTGCCATGCCTGCAGGTCGCGGGGCGGGTCGATGCGGCTGAGTTCGTGGCCGTCCTGCAGGAGGATGGCCTCGTAGAAATTGACCGGGCCGGCCCGCCGCGCGATGAACTGGCTGACGAGCGTTCCGAGCATGAGGGGCGGCACGAGGTCGAACTGGTGGGTCATCTCGAAGATCATCAGCAGGGACGTCAGCGGTGCGCGGACGGCGGCGCCGAAG
>CAYODK010000051.1:0-29958 GCA_964402695.1 uncultured Verrucomicrobiota bacterium | reverse complement strand
CGACGTAGATGCGGCCGTCGACGCGGAAGCCGTCCTTCTCGACGATCGACACCGCCTCGCCGGACCGCTCGAGCAGCATCGTGCCCGTGCACAGCGTCTGCAGCTCGAGCCCGGGCTGCGCGGCGATCGCCCGCATGACCGGCTTCATCCGGCCGTAGTTGGCGCGGTCCACGAGGACCACGCACACCTTGCGCTTCGCCGCCGCCTTCGACCGCTTCGTCCTGGGTTTCCTATTCAACGTCGCCTTCCCCGATGCCCTCGTCCACGCGCACCGCGCGGCGCAGCGCGCGCCCGGCGAGCGCGCCCGCGCCGTCGGCCGGCGCGCCGGCCGCGGCCTTCTTGAATGCCATGTCCCCCGCCGCCAGCCGGTGGCCGGCGGGGAGGTCCCGCCGCGCCACGACGCGCTTGCGGAAGACCGCCCGCATCTCCGCGAGCGCCGCCGCCTCGGCGTCCTTGTCCACCGGCGACGCCAGCATCCGCCCGATGCTCCGCGCCCCCTCGGCCAGCGTGCGAAGCTCCGCCATCGTCAGCGACGCCGGCACGTCGGGTCCGAACGCCTCGCGCGAGAACGTCACGTGCACCTCGACGAGGTCCGCGCCCAGCGCGCACGCGGCCAGGCCGGGGTGGATCGTCCCGGAATGGTCGGAGAGACCGACCGGGCAGCCGTACCGCTCCCGCAGCTCGGCGAGCACGTTCAGCCCGATCCGCTCCGGCGGACAGGGATAGGCCGTGGTGCACTGGTAGACGGCGAACGGGACGCCCGCGGCCCGGATGCGCGCGACGGCCGCGTCGATCTCCGCCCACGGGCTCATGCCGGTCGAGAGCAGGACCGGGCGCCCCGTGCGCAGGACGGCCTCCATGAGGTCGGGCGTCGCAACCTCCCCCGCGCCGATCTTCCACGCCGGGACGCCGACGCGCCCGAGCCGTTCGACGGCGGCGACGGAGAAGGGCGAGGCGAGGAAGAGGAGCCCGCGGTCGCGCGCGTGCTGCGCGAGGTCGCACCACTGCGGCTCGGAGAACTCCATCCGCTTCCAGTAGTCGTAGCGCGTCGCATCCTGCCGGCTGAACTTCACGCGCCACGGTTCGCCGGGCGTCGACTCCTCGGCCGCGATGTGGACCTGGAACTTCACCGCGCCGGCCCCGGCCGCGGCGACGGCGTCGATGTAGGCGTGGGCCGTCCCGAGCGACCCGTCGTGCGCCTGCGCGACCTCGCCCGTGACCAGCACGGGGTGCCCGGCCCCCACGACCCGCCCGCCGATGTCGATCCTGTCCGCCATGGTCCGATGCCTCCGGGGGTCAGATCCCGAGCCTGCGCTTCACCTCGAGCGCGATCTGGTCGGCCCGGTAGGCCGGGTCGCAGCGAAGGCGGTACGCCGGCTTCAACTGCTCGAACGCGTGGGTCGTGCGCTCCCCGTCGACCGTCTCGAGCACGAAGGTGCCCGGCTCCGTGCCGGCGCGAAGGACGCCGCGCAGGACGCGTCCGTCCGTCCTCTCGAACGCCACCCCCATCCCTTCGGAGACGACCGGGTGCGCGACGGCATGGGTTTCGGTGACCTGCCTCGTCACCTCGGCCACGATCTCCGGGGGGGGCGGGGGCAGCCCGGACGGGGTCGCGTCCCGCCCCGCGTCCGGCCCGGCGCCGACCGCGGCCGGCGGGGCGTCCTCCCCGGCCAGATCGCGGACGTCGAACGAGAGCCACCCGGCCTTCCACACGAGCCAGCCGAGCGCAACGAGCACGAGAACCGCCGTCGCCAGCTTGAGGAACTGCCGGGCCGCCTCGCGCCGCCGGGCGACCTCGGCCATCGAGACGCCCGTCCGGGTGTTGTGCCCGCAGTTGGCGCAGACAATGTCGTCCCGGTCCATGATGAAGCTGCACTTCGGACAGGCCCGTCCCTCGCCCGACGCGATCCGGTCCCCGGCGAGACGCAGCTTCGGCGACGCCCCCTCCGGCTGCGGCGCCTCGGGCGGCTGGGCGGCGGGTGCGGCGGGTGCGGCGGCAGGCGTCGGGGTGGATGGGGCCGGCGCGGCGGGCTGGGAGGGGCCCGGCGCCGGCTCCGCGTCGACCGCGATCTTCACGGCCGAGTTGCAGGCCGGGCAGTAAAGGGTCTCGCCGAGGAAAGCGGCGTCGACCTCCAGCCGGTTCCGGCAACGGCGGCATGTGACGGACATCATGGGCATGAAACGCGCATCTCCGGCCCGGACTCTAGGCAACCCCGCGCCTCCGCGCAAGACCGCACGGGGAAATCACGAAACCGGAGGCACGAAGCGCGAAGCAAATCCCAAGCCCCGAAGGCGGCAAGCACGAAACGGCCGGCCGGCCCGGGTTGGCCGATTTCCGCGTTGGCCGGCTTTCGTGCTTGTTTCGTGCTTCGCGATTGGGATTCCGTGCTTCCCCGCCCTCGAGGGGGGTTCCAATCCTGGGAACACCGCGGGCTCCGGGCTTCCAAGGGTTGGAAGAAATCCCGGACCCCACCCGCCTCCCCGATCGCTCTTCCCGACTCCCGGCTCTCCGCCCTTCGCTCTCCGCTCTTCCCTCTACGCTCTTCGCTCTCCCCCTATCCCTCCACCGCGGTCGCGATGCGCGCGGCGAGGTCGGCGGCGGGGACGCGCTCCTGCTTCATCGTGTCGCGGTCGCGCAGCGTGACGGTGCCGTCCTCGAGCGTCTGGAAGTCGACCGTGATGCCGAACGGCGTCCCGGCCTCGTCCTGGCGGCGGTAGCGGCGGCCGATCGCGCCGGTCTGGTCGTAGAACACGTTCCAGCGGCGCTTGAGCGTTTCATGGATCTCCCGCGCCTTCGCGACGAGGTCCGGCTTGTTCTTCAGCAGCGGGAAGACCGCGGCCTTGATCGGCGCGACGCAGGGCGCGAACTTCATGACCGTGCGGACCTCGTAGCCCTGCGGGGCCGGCTTGCCCGGCTCGGCCGGCAGCACGCCGCCGGGCGTGTCGCCCGCGGGCACCCACTCCTCGCGGTAGGCCTCGCAGAGGACCGCCAGCGTGATGCGGTCGACGCCGGCCGACGGCTCGACAACGTGCGGGATGAAGCGCTCGTTCTTCTCCTGGTCGAAGTACTCCATCGACTTCCCGCTGAACTCCTGGTGGCGGCTGAGGTCGAAGTTGCCGCGGGCCGCGATGCCCTCCAGCTCCTGCGTGCCGAACGGGAACTCGTACATCACGTCGACGCACGCGCTGGCGTAGTGGGCCAGCTCCTCCTTGGGATAGACGTAGCGGTGCAGCCGGCCCTCGGGCAGGCCGATCGTCTGGTACCACTTCAGGCGTTCCGCGACCCAGTACTCGTGCCACTCGGCGTCGGTGCCCGGCTTGATGAAGAATTCCAGCTCCATCTGCTCGAACTCGCGCGAGCGGAACGTGAAGTTGCGCGGGTTGATCTCGTTGCGGAAGGCCTTCCCGATCTGCGCGATGCCGAAGGGCACCTTCACGCGCGCCGTGTCGACGACGTTGTTGAAGTTGACGAAGATCCCCTGCGCCGTCTCGGGCCGCAGGTAGGCGACCGCGGAGTCGTCCTCGACCGGCCCGACGAAGGTCTTGAACATGAGGTTGAAGGCGCGCGGGGGCGTGAGGTCCTTCGAACCGCACGCGGTGCACTTCGCGCCCTCGGGCAGGACGAAGGTCTTGCCGTCGTCCGACTTGCCAAGCTTCATCCCCTGCTCCTCGCAGAGTTGGTCGGCGCGGAAGCGCTTGCGGCACTGGCGGCAGTCGACCATCGGGTCCGCGAAGCCCCCGACATGCCCGGAGGCCTCCCACGCGCGGGGATGGAGGATGATCGCCGAATCGACGCCGACGACGTCGTCGCGCCGTTGCACGACCGCCCGCCACCACGCCTCGCGGACGTTCCGCTTCAGCTCGCTGCCGAGCGGACCGTAGTCCCAGAAGCCGTTGAGGCCGCCGTAGATCTCGGAGCCGGGGAAGATGAAGCCCCGCCGCTTGCACAGCGAGGCCAGCGTTTCCATCGACACGTTCGCCTGTTCGTTCATGCGTTCCCCCGATTCCTTCCGGAACTACCGCAAAGGCCAAGCATCCTGCGGAACCCGCCCCCCGAGGTCAAGCGCGGCGCACGCGGACCCAGAACCCGCGCAACCAACCGGAAGGGCTCGCGCGCGCCAGCCGTAGCCTCGGCGACAACGAGGCCCCGCAGGCCGGGCGATGTCCGATGTTGGTTGTCGGTTGTCGGGTGTCAGGTGTCAGGTGTCGGGTGTCAGGCGTCGGATGTCGGGTGTTGGATGTTGGATGTTGGATGTTGGGTGTTGGATGTTGGGTGTTCGATGTCGCCTCCCCTCCCTCCGCTCCCGTTCTCCGTGAAATCCGCCTTCCGTTGCGGTATCCTCCGCCCCGCATGTACCGCATCACGTTCATCGACGGGCCGCTGAAGGGACGGAAGCTGACGGTCCACGAGGACCGGCTTTGCATCGGCCGCGACGCCGATTGCTCGCTCCGCATGAGCGATCCCGCGATCGCAGGCCGCCACGCCGACATCGAGATGCGCGACGGCGTGGTCCACGTCCGCCGGGCCTCGGCCGACGCCGTGCTGGCCGTCAACGGGGTGCCGGCGGGCGATCAGGGGATCGCCCTCCGCCGCGGCGAGGTGCTCGATCTCGGCCCCCACCGGCTGCGCATCGAGGCCGACGCGCGCCCCATCGCCCTCCCCTCCCGCCATGTCGTGAACCTGACGATCGTCGCCGGGGTCGCCGTGGCGGCGCTGCTCGCCGTGCAGGGCGCCCTTCTGGTGCGAGCCCTCGCGCTGGGCCGGGAAGTGCGGGCCATGCCCACCGCCCCGGCCTACGACCCCGCCGCCACCGCGGCCGCGCCCGACCAGGCCCTCTCCGGCGTCCTCCCGGACTCCGTCTCCACGGGCGCGCCCGCCCTTGGCCCCCCACGGACGCACTTGCTGAGGAATCCGCCCCCCGCTATCGTGGAGCCGGCGAGCGTACCGACCAACCCAATCGAAGGAGCAGACCCATGATGAACCTGTCCCGCCGCGCATTCCTCGGCCGGTCCGCCGGAGCGCTGACCGCCGCCACGCTGTTCCCGCAGTTCGCCGTCGCCGCCGGCGCGAAGATCAAGGTCGGCGCCTGCGTCGTCGGCCTGACGCAGGCCAAGGCCGCCGGACTCGAGGGCGTCGAGATCCGCGCCGGCAACGCGGCGGACGTGCTGGAGATCGCCAGCCCCGAGAAGCGCGCCGCGTACAAGAAGGAGATGCAGGAGACCGGCCTGCCGGTCTGCTCGATCATGATGGGCCTGCTCAACGGCAGCCCGCTGGCGACCGATCCGCGCGGCCCGGCGTGGCTGGAGCAGACGATCGACGGCGCGAAGGACCTCGGCGCGAAGAACATCCTCGTCGCCTTTTTCAGCAAGGGCGACCTGCTCGGCGAGGGCAACAAGATCAAGGAGACCGAGTTCGCCACCGTCGTGCAGCGCCTCAAGGCCGCCGCGCCGCGCGCGAAGGACGCGGGCGTCCTGCTGGCCGTCGAGAGCCTGATGAACGCGGAGCAGAACGAGCGCATCCTCGACGCCGTCGGCCACGAGGCCGTGAGCATCTACTACGACGTCTACAACCTCGGGAAGTCCAAGGGATACGACGCCCCCGCCGAGATCCGCCGCCTCAAGAGCCGCATCTCGCAGGTCCACTTCAAGAACGGCAAGCAGTACCTCGACGACGACAAGCCCTTCTTCACCGCCTGTTCCCAGGCGCTCAAGGACATCAACTACAACGGCTGGATCGTGCTCGAGACCTCCAGCCCGTCGAAGGACGCCGTCGCCGATGCGAAGCGCAACGGCGACTTCACGCGCAGCCTGTTCTGAGGCTGGGCCGCAACCACGGGGATCCATCGTCCGGTCCGCAAGGCCGCGAGCCCTCCCGATCCATCCTTTGCGAGAATCCGGGGGGCCGCCGGCCCCGGCGGCCGCACGCGGGACCACGGATCGCTTCGGACAACCCGGCATTCGACGCCGAAAAGGTGTACACTGTCCTTCAATGAGCGAGCCGATCCCGACGATCATCCAGGGAGGCATGGGCGCCGGGGTCTCCACCTGGCGCCTGGCCCGGACCGTGTCGTCGCTCGGCCAGATGGGCGTCGTCGCGGGGACGGCCCTCGACCAGCTCATGCTGCGGCACCTGCAGAACGGCGACCTCGGCGGCCACATCCGCCGCGCCCTGGAGCACTTCCCGTTCCCCCGGATCGCCCAACGCATCCTCGACACGGCCTTCGTCGACGGTGGCCTGGATGAAACCGAAAACTACAAGCCCGTGCGCATGCACGTCGCCGAGAGCAGCATCGACGCGCAGGCACTGTGCATCGCCGCCAACTTCGTCGAGGTGTTCCTCGCCCGCGAGGGCCACTCCGGTCCGGTGGGCATCAACTTCCTCGAGAAGATCCAGATGCCGCACCTGCCCTCGCTCTACGGCGCCATGCTGGCCGGCGTCGCCGTCGTGATCGTGGGCGCCGGCATCCCGATGGAGTTCCCCGCGGCCATCGCCGCCCTCGCGGAACACCGCCCCGCGGTCTACTCGCTCGCGGTCGCCGGCCCGGAGCCGGGCGGGCCGTTCCAGATGACCCTGGATCCCGCGGCCTTCCTGGAACCGGGGCAGACTCTCCCGCCGCTGGCTCGGCCCGCCTTCCTGCCGATCGTGTCCTCCCACACGCTGGCGACGATCCTGCTCCGCCGCCTCGGCGACGGCATCGCCGGCTTCATCATCGAGGGCCCCGTCGCCGGCGGCCACAACGCCCCGCCGCGCGGCACGATGCAGCTCACCGGCGACGGCCAGCCGGTCTACGGCGAGCGCGACGTCGTCGATCTCGACGCCATCCGACGCCTCGGCCGGCCGTTCTGGCTGGCCGGATCCTACGGCACCCCCGAGCGGCTGAAGGAGGCGCTGGCCCTCGGCGCCTCCGGCGTGCAGGTGGGCACCCCCTTCGCCCTCTGCACCGAATCGGGTCTCGACCCGGAGATCCGCCGCACGCTGGTCCGCAAGGCGCTCGACGGCACGGCCCGCGTCTTCACCGACCCTCGGGCCTCGCCGACGGGCTTCCCCTTCAAGGTCGCCCATCTCGAGGGTACGCTGTCCGACGCGGGTATCTACGACCAGCGCCGCCGCATCTGCGACCTCGGCTTCCTGCGCGAGGCCTACCGCAAGCCGGATGGCTCCCTCGGCTACCGCTGCGCCGCCGAACCCGAGAAGGCGTTCGTCGCCAAGGGCGGGCGCGTCGAGGATGCCGCCGGCCGCAAGTGCCTCTGCAACGCCCTCGTCGCCAACATCGGCATGCCCCAGCAGAAGCCCGACGGCAGTTTCGAGCTTCCCCTCGTCACCCTCGGCGACGACTACACCGCCGTCGGCCGCTTCTGCACCGGCGACCACCCCGACTACTCCGCCGCCGACGTCATCCGCCACATGCTGGGCTGAGGGGGTGGACGGCGGGCTGCGCTTGGGCTATGAAATCGTCCCGGTTTCACGCATCAACTTGGGAGACGTCCATGAAGAGCCACGAAATTGACTACGAGATCCTCGGCGACGACATGCAGATCGTGGAGGTGGAACTCGACCCCGGCGAGACCGTGGTGGCAGAGGCCGGCGCCATGAACTACATGGAGGACGGCATCACCTTCGAGGCGAAGATGGGCGACGGCTCGAATCCCGGTGCCGGCGTGATGGACAAGCTCTTCAGCGTCGGCAAGCGCATGCTCACCGGCGAGTCCATCTTCATGACCCATTTCACCAACACCGGCGCGGGGAAGCGGAAGGTCGCGTTCGCCGCGCCCTACCCCGGGAAGATCGTCCCCGTCAACCTGGCCGATCTCGGCGGACGGCTTCTCTGCCAGAAGGACGCCTTCCTCTGCGCCGCCCTCGGCACCCGGATCAGCATCGCCTTCACGAAGCGCCTCGGCGCCGGCTTCTTCGGCGGCGAGGGCTTCATCCTCCAGAAACTCGAGGGCGACGGCATGGCCTTCATCCAAGCCGGCGGCACCGTGATCGCCCGCGAACTGGCCGGCCAGACGCTCCGCGTCGACACCGGCTGCCTCGTCGGCTTCACCGAGGGCATCGACTACTCGATCGAACGCGCCGGAAGCCTGAAGTCCATGGTCTTCGGCGGCGAGGGCCTCTTCCTCGCCACGCTGCGCGGCACCGGCCGCGTCTACCTCCAGAGCCTGCCGTTCTCCCGCATGGCCGACCGCATCATCGCCCACGCCCCGAGCCACGGCGGCAGCGCCAAGGGCGAAGGCTCCGTCCTCGGCGGACTCGGCCGCCTGATCGGCGGAGACTAGGCGGTCCTCCCAATCCATCCCTTGCGAAAGCCCGGGAGGGGCAGCGGCCCCGCTGCCCGATCGGTGGATCCCGAAGCACGGAAACCCCCCAAGCCAAGCCGAACGTCCGTTTCGTGCTTGCCGCCTTCGGGCTTCGGAATTTGGGTTTCGTGCTTTCCTCCGCGGTCTGTCGTCCGGCCGCCGGGCTTGTCGCGCCGGAGCGCAAGCGAAGGCGGAGCCGGCGGCCCTCCCGATCCTGCGTCCGTATTCTGCCGTCCCCATCCGGTGGTCATCTTCCAGACCGGATCCGTGTCGGCTGTCCGGAGTGTGTTGCGCTCACTTCCGCGGCTCAGTGCCGAGCCAGAGAACATTGCCGTCGGGATCCTGGATCTTCATGTCGTACGCCCATGGGTGGTCCTCGGGCTCTTGAAGAATGGCGACCCCCTTGTCCGCGAGTTCAGCGAACAGCCGATCGCTCGCCAGCCCCACCCAAACACAGGACGGCGCCCGGATCTCCACCTGCCGGGACAGCATGATGCAGTGACCGTCGCGCGAGACGGAACAGATGGCATCCCCGTCGGCCCCACCCCAATCCAGCGAGAACCCAAGGACGCCCGTGTAGAACCGCAGGCTCCGATTCAGATCCGCCACCGGAATCACGGGGATCGTGTTTTCGATTTCCTGCTTCATGTGTTCGCGAACGTTGAAGGTGTGGGGTTCGGCGGACGCGCAGTGGATGGCGAATACCCACTACCTTGTGGCCCTCATGGCATCTTCACAAAAGTGATCAGCCCGTTCCTTAGCTTCGCATAGTCGGCGCGACTTGACCCCTGGAAGATGACCTTCTCTCCCATCTGCCGGTCCGTGAGATAGTACTCCAGCGTCTTCCAGAACATCGGCCGTGCCGATGCCATGCTCGCCGTGACGTCCTGGTTCCAGTACAGCACCTTCCCGCTCTCAACTCTGAACCATTCGGGGTTTATCTGCAGCATGACCTGTGCTTCAGCCCATTTCCCCTCATGGACGTGTCTCGCAAAGGTGCGGAGGACTCGACACGACCGGCGCGCTTCGGTCATCGGCCCAGCCGCCTTCGCTGCGCCTAACGACATGACAAGGCCCACGGCGGCCAGAGTGACGATTACGATTCGCTTCTTCATTACTCGTCTAATGAGCCCCGAGAAGTCTGACCTCGGTCGTTTGAAATCGTGGGCTCTGCCTCATGTCATGTTTCCCCTGCTACGAGACATTGCAGGCCAAGCGAGGGAAAGGACTGCGTGGACGGACGGCTCCGCGGAATCCTGCCGGATCCGCGGCCTGACGGACCTGTCCTCCCCGTGTCACGAGCGTCCGCTCCCTTCGTGCTTCCGTCCGCAGCCTCCCCGGCGCGCGGAACCGGTTGGCGGAGGGTAGGTCGGCGGGAAAGGGGCTGTCAAACGGGAACCGGGAGGAAGGGATGAGGGGGAAACCGGAAACCTGAAAGAAGCCGCCCCCGCCCCGTCCCCATGCGTCTGCCCCCATTCGTTTGCCACCCTCGGGGCGGGATGCACGGCATCCCAGTTCCGGTCTCGCGCATTCGCCTCCGCGGCCTCTGCGTCTCCGTGTAATCTCGCCGGACCGGTTCATCCCGGTCATTTCGGATCCGGAACAGAGAGACAGCGGCAGATCTTGGCGGCCAGACGATCGGGGATCTCGGTGTGGCGGGGAACCGCCTCGATCCTGCCGGTGTTCGGACTCGCCCACAGGGAGTGCGAACCTCCTTCCCGCTTCAACCAGCATCCGTGACGGCGAAGATACCGGAGGAGCTCGTTCCGTTTCATCCCACCGCCACCATCTCCCGCACCGCACCCGCAGGCAGCCCCCGCAGAGCATCCTCGCGGCGGTCCTCCAAGATCAGGTCAATGGCGGCGGAGAGGCTCTTCAGGCACTCCACCTTCGTCTTCCCCTGGCCGTTGGCCCCGGGAATCTCCGGGCAATACGCGATGAACCACTTGCCATCCCTCTCAACGACCGCTGTGAACTCGTTGCGCATACCGCCACCTCTTCCTGACACCAACCTAGCACCCGACCCCTGCCTTCTCAACGATCTTCCCCGGGCCCGGACCGGACGGCCGTTCGTGCTTGCCGCCTTCGGGCTTGGAATCCGTTTCGTGCTCCCCCTCCGCGGCCTCCGCATCTCCGCGCGAATTCGCTTCGTTGGATATTGGCCGCCGGGTAGTGAGTCCGTACTTCGATGTTGGGCGTTCGGTGTTCGATGTTCGATGTTCAGAAAGTTGAAGATTCCTCCCGCGGCGGGCGTATGATGGGAGGCGGCGGGGCATCCGCGCGGGCCGGTCGGCCGGTGCGGGGCGTCCGCCATGCGGAGGATCGGACCATGAAGAACCGGCTTGGCGTGCTTCTCGGGATCGGACTGGCGGCCGCGGCGGCGGCGCAGGAGATCGGCTACGTCGAGACCTTCAGCCTCGCGCCGGACCGCGAGGCGGCGCTGAAGGAACTCGTTCCGGGCACGGACGACTACTTCTACTACCACGCCCTCCACGCACAGAACCTCGGCCAGCGGGAGAGGTTCCAGAAGGTCATCGACGACTGGGTCCGCGAGCGCAAGGGCGTCACGGTCGGCACCGCCCGCGAACTGCTCAACCGCCAGGCACTGCTGGACTACGAGAAGGACCCCAAGAAGTCCCTCGACTACCTCCGCGACCAGCTCAAGCTGACCTTCCCCCACTCCCGCAAGACCGGCGAGCGCCGCAGCGACGCCCCGACCGCCTTCGACAACGCCCGGATCTCGACCGCCGAGCTGATGAAGCGCGCCCTCGCCGCCGACCGGAACAGCCTCGACCGGGTCGAGGACGCCGGCCTCGACCTCGCCGCCGCCCAGCCCATCTCTGACGAGCAGCGCCGCAACCTGCTCTCCCGCCTCCAGCGCCCCGATCTGCCCGGCCTCGTCGACCGCATCGTCGCCGACCTCGCCTTCCGCGACAGCCGCGGCTTCGGCTCGATGGCGATCCACAGCCGCCTGACGCTGGCGCAGATGGACGAGCTGCTCCAGAAGAAGCCCGACCTGCGCAACCAGTCGAACTTCGTCACCGCCTACCTCCTCCGGCTCGCCCCCGAGGACGAGGCCGACCTCGAGACCGAGCCCGCCGTCCGCGAAGCCTACTACGACCGCGCCTGGACCTTCGTGAAGACACTGGACCCCGTCCACAACTCGCTCAAGGCCTGCATCCTCTACAACCGCCTGCGCCACGACCGGAAGGCGGGCGTCCTCGACCGCGCCCGGTTCATCGAGTATCTCAAGCTGCCGCGCAACGTCTGGTACCTGCGCGACGAGATCCGCCAGGGCCTGCCGCGCGGCGACCACCTCGCCCGGCTCGACCGCGACTTCCAGATCGCCGCCCTGCCGCCGATCGCCAACGAGGAACCGCTCGTCCGCGCGATCCTGCTCGACCTCTTCCGCGACGCGCCGAACTCCGACGAGTTCAAGCCCTGGCTCCGCGACGATTTCCTCAAGCGCACGTTCGCCGAGTCGAAGATCGTCCACGGCGTCGGCGACCCGCAGCAGTGGGCGCCGCTGCTGGCCCCGGACGAGTTCCGCCGCCTGAAGGAGCGCGTCGACATCGATTTCGCGCCGGACAACGCCGACACGATCGCCCCCGACGCGCCCGTGAAGCTGGCCGCCTTCGTCAAGAACGTCCCGGCGCTGCTCGTGAAGGTCTACGAGATCAACACGCTGAACTACTACCGCGAGACCGGCAGCCCGCTGAACCTGGCGATCAACCTCGACGGGCTCGTCGCGTCGTCGGAGAAGCGCGTCGAGTACAAGGAGACCTCCGAGCGGCGCGTCGCCCGCACCTTCGAGTTCCCCGAGCTCAACCGCCGCGGCGCGTGGGTCATCGAGCTGATCGGCAACGGCAAGAGCAGCCGCGCGCTGGTGCAGAAGGGCCGCCTCGGCGTGCTGCAGGAGGTCACGGCCTCCGGCCACGCGTTCACGGTCCTCGACGAGGCCAGCCGCCGCGTGCCCGACGCACGCGCATGGCTCGCCGGCCGCGAGTTCGCGCCGGGCAAGGACGGTCGCATTGTCGTCCCGTTCAGCACCGCGCCGAAGACCGAGACGCTCGTCGTCCAGCAGGGCGGCTTCGCCTCGCCCGTCCGTTTCCAGCACCTCGCCGAGGCCTACAGCCTTCACGCCGGGCTCTACGTCGACCGCGAGTCGCTCCTGCGCCGCGAGAAGGCGGTCGCGCTGCTGCGGCCTGTGCTCAGCGTCAACGGCCAGCCGGTCAGCCTGAAGCTGCTGGAGGACGTCCGCCTCGCCATCAGCGCCACGGACCTGCAGGGCATCTCGACGGAGAAGGAGATCCCCGCCGTCGCGCTGCGCGAGGACGCCGAGACCACGGTTGACTTCCTCGTGCCCGAACAGACCGTCAGCCTCGCCCTGACGCTCAAGGCGAGGATCCAGAACGTCAGCCGCAACAAGAAGGAGGACCTCTCCAGCACGGCCTCGTTCGCCCTCAACGGCATCGACCAGACCGAGTCGGTCCAGGATCTCCACGTGACGAAGACGGCGGCCGGCTACGCGGTCGACCTCCGCGGCAAGAACGGCGAGCCGCGCGCCGGCGAGCCGCTCTTCTGCACCTTCAAGCACCGCCTCTTCCGCGACGAGGTCAACGCGGAGCTCAAGACCGACGCGCAGGGCCGCGCCCTGCTCGGCGCGCTGGACGGCCTCGAGTGGTTCCGCGTCCGCGAGCCCGCGGGCCTTGAGCGCACGTGGCCGGTCGTGCGCGGCGCCTGCGTCCGTCCGGCGGCCCTTCACGGCCGCGCGGGCGACGTGATCCGCGTGCCGCTGGCGGAGGCCGGCGGAGCGGACGCCGCGGCGGAGGCCTCGCTGCTGGAGGTCCGCGCCGGCGCTTTCGTGAAGGACTGGCGCGAGGCGCTCGCCATCGCAGACGGCTTCCTCGAGTTGCGCGGCCTGCCGGCGGGCGACTACTCGCTCCTCCTCAAGCCCGAGGCGCGCGAGATCGAGATCCACGTGACGGCCGGCGAGGCGCGCGACGGGTTCGCCTTCTCCGCGCGCCGCGCGCTGGAGCTGCCGCGGCTGGCCCCGCTGCAGATCGCCGCCGTCGAGCCCGGCGCCGACGCGGTCGCGGTGCGGCTGGCCAACGCCTCGCCGTTCACGCGCCTCCACGTCCTCGGCACCCGCTATCTCCCCGCCTACGACGTCTTCGGCAGCCTCGGCTTCTCCGGCATGCCCGGCCCGCGCGCGCAGCCGTGGACTCCCTCGCGCACGTTCTACGAGTCCGGCCGCGACATCGGCGACGAGTACCGCTACATCCTCGACCGCCAGTCCGCGAAGAAGTTCCCCGGCACCATGCTCGACCGCCCCGGCCTGCTGCTCAACCCGTGGGAACTGCGCGACACGCAGACCGAGGCCGAGTCGCTCCAGGGCGGCGGCGCGTACGCCGGGCGCAGCGGCGGCATGGGCGGGGCCGCCGGCGCGCCGGCCGCCGAGGCCCTGGCGCTGGCCGCCGAGGCGCCCGAGCAGTCCTCCTCCCTCGACTTCCTGAAGTCCCCCGCCGCCGTCCTGGCCAACCTGAAGCCGGACGCCAACGGCGTGGTCTCCATCCCCCGCGCGGCGCTGGCGGGCCGTCCGTTCGTGCGTGTCGTCGCCATCGACCCGACGGCCACGGTCCTCCGCAACTTCGCGCTCGAGGATTCGCCGGTCGAGACCCGCGAACTGCGCCTCGTGACTCCGCTCGACACCGCGAAGACCTACGCCGAGCAGCGGATCGTGACGCCCGTCCAGGCGAAGGCGAAGCTCGCGATCGCCGATGCGACCACGGCGCGGTTCGAGACGATCGACACCGTCGCGAAGGCCTTCCGCCTGCTCTCGACCCTGGCCGGCAACAAGACGCTGGAGGAGTTCTCCTTCGTCGCCGGCTGGCCGGACCTGCCGGCGGCGGAGAAGCGCTCGCTCTACTCGAAACACGCCTGCCACGAGCTGAACTTCTTCCTCTCGCGCAAGGACCCCGAGTTCTTCAAGGCGGTCGTCGCGCCGTACCTGAAGAACAAGAAGGACAAGACCTTCCTCGACCTCTGGCTGCTGGGCGGCGACCTGAAGCCGTTCCTCGACCCGTGGCGTTTCGCGCGGCTCAACGCCGTCGAGCAGATCCTGCTCGGCAAGCGCATCGCAGAGCAGGAGGCGTCGGTCGCCCGCGACGTCCGCGAACGTTCCGACCTGATCCCGCCGGACGTCGAGGACTTCAGCCGCCGCTTCGACACCGCGGTTCAGGCCGGCGCCCTGGAGGACGAGGGCGGCGTGCGCGCGGAAATCGCGATGGAAAGCCGCAAGCAGGTGGAGCGCGGCTCCGCCGTTCTGAAGGACATGGCGGTCGGCGAACGCTTCGCGGCCGCAGCCGCCCCCGCCTCGCCGCCGGCTCCGCGGCCGATGGCCGCCCCGGCCGCAGCGTTCGGCGCCGTCATGCTGGCCGAGGCGGACGGGCTGGTCGCCAACGCCACCGCCGACAGGCCGATGGAGATGCGCGCGCGCCGGGGGCTTGCCCGCATGGATGCCGACGCGGCCGGTCGGGAACTGCAGGTCGACAAGAAGGCCAAGGCCCAGGAACTCGCGTTCTTCGCCGAGGAGAAGGCCGAGCGCCAGGCCGCCACGCGGCGGTTCTTCCAGAAGCTCGACCAGACCAAGGAATGGGCCGAGAACAACTACTACAAGCTTCCGATCGAGAAACAGCTCGCGGACCTGGTCACGGTCAACGCCTTCTGGGCCGACTACGCGGCGCACGACGGCAAGTCGCCGTTCCTGTCCAAGTCATTCGTGCTGGCGACGCGCAACTTCACGGAGCTGATGTTCGCGCTCTCGGTGCTGGACCTTCCCTTCAAGGCCGGCGCGCACGCGGAGAAGCTCGACGGCCTCGCCTACGTGCTCGACGCGGCGACGCCGCTGGTCGTCTTCCACCGCGAGATCCGCGAGGCCGCGCGGTCGGACGAGCCCGCGGGCGTGCTGGTCGCGCAGAACTTCTTCCGCGCCGACGACCGCTACCGCCACGAGGGCAACGAGCAGTTCGACAAGTTCGTCACCGAGGAGTTCCTGCCGGGCACCGTCTACGGCGCGCAGGTGGTCCTGACGAACCCGACGGGCAACCGGCAGAGGCTGCAGGTGCTGCTCCAGATCCCGGCGGGCGCCATCGCCGTCGCCGGCGGCCTGCCGACGCGCGGCGTCCACGTCGACCTCGAGCCGCACGGCACGGAGACCGTCGAGTACTTCTTCTACTTCCCGGCGGTCGGCCGCTACGCGCACTACCCGGTCACGCTCGCCCGCAACGACAAGGTGCTTGCCGGCGCGGCGCCGTTCACGTTCAACGTCGTCGCACAGCTCACGAAGGTCGACAAGACCTCGTGGGCGTGGCTGTCGCAGAACGGGACCCCGGAGGAGGTCCTCGCCTTCCTGCGCGAGGCCAACCTGCACCGGCTGAAGCTGGTCGAGATGGCGTGGCGCATGAAGGACGCCGCCTTCTTCCGTCCCGCGATCGACCTGCTCGCCGCGCGGCACGTCTACGACCACGTCCTGTGGTCCTACGCCTTCCTGCACAACGACGCCGCGGCGCTGAAGGCCTACCTGGCGCACTCGCCGTTCGCGGACCGCTGCGGGCTGCACCTCGTCTCGCCGCTGCTCGTGCTCGACCCGGTCGAGCGGCTGGACTACCAGCACCTCGAGTACTCGCCGCTGGTCAACCCGCGCGCCCACGCGGTCGGCGAGAAGCGGAAGATCCTCAACAACCGGTTCCGCGAGCAGTACCAGCGGCTGATGAAGGTGCTCTCGTACAAGGCGGCACTGGCGGACGTCGACGAGCTGGCGGTCGCCTACTACATGACGCTGCAGGACCGCGTCGCGGAGGCCCTCGAGTGGTTTGCGAAGGTCGACCGCAAGGCGGTGCCGGAACAGATCCAGTGCGACTACCTCGCGGTGTACCTGGCGTTCTACCGCGGCGACCTCGACGGAGCGCGGGCGATCGCGAAGGCGCGGGCGGAGGAGTCGGTCGACCGCTGGCGCGTCCGCTTCGCGCAGGCGCTCGCGCAGCTCGACGAGGCCGCCGGCGCGGCCGCGGCGGCGGCGGACGCCGAGAACCGCGACCAGGCGCAGGGCGCGCTCGCCGCCACCGAGCCGGCGCTGGAACTGCTCGTCGAGGGCGGGAAGATCCGCCTCGACCACCGCAACCTGAAGGCGGTGACGCTGAACTTCTACCCGATGGACATCGAGCTGCTCTTCTCGCGCAGCCCGTTCCTGCAGGAGGGGTCGGCGCAGTTCTCCTACATCCGGCCGGTGCTCGCGCAGCCGATCGAGCTCGCGGCGGGGAAGGACTCGACGACGGTCGACCTCCCGGCGCAGTTCAAGGCGAAGAACGTGATGGTCGAGGCGCTCGGGGGCGGCGTGCGGAAGACGCAGGCCTACTATGCGAACACGCTCAAGGTGCAGATGGTCGAGACCTACGGCCAGGTCGTGGTCACGCACGCCGACACGCACAAGCCGGTGGCCGGCGCCTACGTGAAGGCCTACCTGCGGACGAAGGGCGGCGAGGTGAAGTTCTTCAAGGACGGCTACACCGACCTGCGCGGGCGGTTCGACTACGCGTCGGTGAACACCAACGAACTCGACGACGCGGCTCGGATCGCGGTGCTCGTGCTGCACGACGCGCTCGGCGCGGTCGTCCGCGAAGCCGCCCCGCCGAAGAAGTGACCGCACACGGGCGCAAGCCCGGCCGCGACGGCCCGGCGCGGCTGCAGAAGTCGGCCCCATGGAGATGGCCCGCTGCAGCCGCGACCGGCTTGTCCCGCCGTAGCGCCAGCGCGAAGGCGGACGGTTGCGGCCGCGCGACACCCGCCGTCAGGCGGCGTTCCAGTACGACGCCAGCGACATCAGGTAGACGAGCCGCGACATGTGGTTGCGGGCCCCGCCGCGATGCTCCCCGACCCACGCGCGGATCACGTCGGGACGGACCACCTCGCGCACGAACGCCGAGTCCGCTTCGAGCAGGAGCCGGACGACGGCCGCGTCCCAGTCCGGGTCGGCGAGGAGCCACTCGTCGAAGTTGCTGAAATGCCGCTCGTAGGAGACCCCGGTGCGGTGGCCCAGCCAGGCGGCGCGCAGGGTCCGTTCCCTCTCCGCCTCCTCGCGCGCCCCGGCCTCCCACTCCGAGAGCGGCGCGGCGGCGGGGCGCATCGTGCGCTGGTAGGGCACGGCGGCGAGCGCGGGATCGAGGCGGATCAGCAGGGCGCGGAAGAGGCGGTTGCCGCGCTTGAGGTCCTCGGGGATGGCGCGCATCGCGAGTTGCAGGGCCGGGTCGTAGAACGGGAGCAGTGTCTCGAGGTGCCCGCGGATCATGCGGGCGCGCAGCATGAGGAGCCGCCGCTTCTCGAACAACTGGATGAACCGGAGATACGTGGCTTCCGCCGTCGGCGCGGCGGCGGCGCGGAGGCAGTCGTCGAGCAGGGCCGGCGTGGGATCCGGCGCCGCGGCGAGGAACTCCGGCCGGAGGAGTGCGGCGAGATCGGCCGGCGAACACAGCCCCCACTTCCTCTCGATCAGCGCGCGGACGTCGTCGGGCGAGGCCATCGCCGCGGTGGCGGGCGACGTGTAGGTGCCGCGCAGTTCGACGTCGACGTCCCATCCGGTCATCAGACCGTCGGCCCTCTCCGCGGCGCGGCGGTGCATCGCCCCGGCGGCGCCCTGGACGAAGATGTCGAACTCCTCGTTGCGTCGCCGCGAAAGCGCCTCGCTCCGGATGAAGTCGGCCGGACCGAGCGGGACGACCTCGCAGTCGCAACCCGCGACGCGGGCGGTCTCGACGGCCAGCATCACCTCCTGGCTGCGCGGATTCCCGGCCGACAGCAACGCCACCTCCCGTCGCCGTGCAGGGTCCATTGCCGCCAGCAGGAGCCGCGAGTCGAGCCCCCCGCTCAGCGCGAGGGCGGCGCGCGGAACGCGATCGAGGCTGTGCGCGACGGCGGCGCGGACGAGCGGGACGAGGCGCTCGACCCACTCGCTCTCGCCGCGCGTCTCCGCAGCAACCGCGGGCGGCGGCAGCGGGCGGACCTCGCGGCGGCCGTCGGGCCGGTAGCGGACGAGGCTGCCGGGCGGCACGACCTCGACGCCGTCGAGCAGGGTGCGGTCGCCGAGGCGGCACTTGTTGAAGCGCAGGAGCGTGCTCACGTAGCCCACATCGATCCGGCGCCTGCACAGCCCGGCGGCGAACGCGGCGTCCAGGTCCGAGGCCAGAAGCCAGCCGTGCTCCGTGCGGACCTGGTAGATCAGGCGCGTGCCCCACGGGTCGGTGATGACCTCGAGGCCGGCGCGGCCGGGACGGTGGACGATGGCGGCGAAGTGGCCGGCGCAGGATTCCGAAGCCACGCGAAGCCGGTCGGCGCCGGTCAACGGGCGGCCGTCCCACCGGCAGGCGGTGCCGTCGATCCAGATCCGGGCCCCGGTCCCGGCGTCTTCGGCGAGGGAGGAGGCATGAGACGGCCCCACCGACCCGACCCGGCCGCAGGGGAGAGGATCGTCACGGACCGCCCAGGAACCGTCCTCCCGCATCGCGGTCAGGGCCGCATCAAACGAAGCCGGGGCCTCCGTCCGGCCACACCAGGCCAGGAGTCCGATCATGCGCACCCCGCGGGGTCTTGGTTCCGGCCCGCCATTGCCGCGCCATCCTAACCTCCGGCGGGTCCGGCGCAACGGAAAACAGTGCGGCGGAAGACACGGCAGCGGCGGACGACCCTCGCAACCGATGCGCGGCGCCCGCCTTCCGGCTTGATTTCATCTTCCCCTTTCGGCACGGTGCCGCCATGACAGACGACGCTTCTCCGGGCACACAGGGGCTGCCCGCACGCACGGCCGTCCCCTCCTCCTCCGGGGGCCCGCGCCGCTGGGGGGCCGTCGTCGCCCTGGCATGGCTGGCGACGCTCGGGGTGTCCCTCGCCCTCGCCACCTACACGTTGGACGACAGTTGGATCACCTACCGGTACGCCCGGAACCTGGTCGAGGGCCACGGCCTGCAGTGGAATCCGACCGACGACCATGCGTTCGAGGCGTACACGAGTTTCAGCCATGTCCTGGTCACCGCGGGCCTTCAAGCCATCGGGATCGATCCGGCGACGGGCAGCAAGGTGCTCGGCATCGGCTTCAACCTCCTCCTGCTGATCTTGCTGGCCCGCTTCTGCCGGGAGGAGGATTCCGGGTTCCCCGCATTTGCGGCCCTGGCGGCCACGATCGGAACGACACACCTCTTCGGATTCCACGCGGTGACCGGGATGGACACGTTCCTTTACATCGCCGTCCTGACCTTCGCGACCATCCAACTGTTCCGCATCCTCAGGACGGGCGGCGGGCTCCCCGCCTTCTGCCTGACGCTGACGGCCGGCGCCCTGACCCGCCCGGACTGCGCGGTCCTCTTCGCAGGCTATCTCCTCATCCTCTGGTTCCTGCGCCCCGCGCTTCGCGGACCGCTGCTGAAGCACCTGGCCCTGTGGACGCTTCTACCGGGCATCCTCTACGCGGGGTTCAAGCTGGCGTACTTCGGCGCGCTCCTTCCGAACTCCTTCCATTTCAAGTCTTCGGATGCCACCGGGTTTCTCCCGGGCCGCGTGTATGTGCGCCAGTTCGCGGTCGACCACCTGCTGGTCCCCTTCGTCTTCGCCGCCTGGCTCTGGCGGACGCGCCGCCTGGCCCGGGAGGAGTTCTGGTGCCTCGCCGCGCTGACGGCCGCCCTCCTCTTCTACGTCGAGATCCAGCCCAAGGTCGGCGTGGGCTTCCGCTTCCTCGTGCCCCTGCTTCCCTCCTTCCTGCTGGTCCTGTCCCGGGCGGCGGGCCGCCTGTGGGCCGGGGACCGGCGGCGCGTGGCCCTGGCCTACGGGGTGATCCTGCCGCTGACCGGCCTGGCCGGATCCGTGCTGGATTGGAAGGACCTCGTCCACTACCTCAAGCCGCGCGAGATCAATCCCCTGATCGGGCGCGCACTGGCGGGGCTGCCGAATGCGGAGTCGCGCGTGCTGGTGACGGGGGAAGCCGGAGCCATCCCGTACTACAGCCGGGCCCACCATCTCGATCTGCTCGGACTCGTGTCGCGGGCGGGCTCCCGCTCCCTGACGGATGCCACGTGGATCTACGAGCACAACCCCGAGATCATCGTCACCCACTCGGTCGCGGTCGATCCGACAGGCGACGGGCGCTTCGAACTCAACCGCGAGGAGGCCGCGAAGGTGCTGTCCCGGCCCGCCAACAGCACGCCCTACCTGTCCTACCAGATTCTCTCCCATCCCGAGGCGGCCCGGTTTCGGCTGCTCTGGAAAATCCCGGCATGGGACAACCCAAGAGCCAATGAGTACTACTACCTCTTCGTCCGCGAAACGTCCGATCTTCTGCCGCTGCTGATCGAACGCACGCCGGACGTCGCCGTGAAAGGGGCGGCGCCGTCGCGGCATCGATCCACCCCGGACCTGCCGCACGACCGAGCCACCCCGGCCGCGGGGGCGCCGGATACCCAAGCCGGTCCCGCGCCGTCAACCTGACCGTGGAGACGCCGCACGACAGAACGGGCACGGCGGCGAAGCCCTTGATCGTAGTGGCGGACGACCGTGAGACCCGTTCGGACGTGGTCGAGGCGCTGAGGGCCATGCCGGGAGTCGAGGTGCGCGTGAAGCGACTGCCCGCAGGGGACTACCTCGTGGACGGCCGGCTGCTTGTCGAGCGCAAGACCCTGCGCGATTTTGCCGCCTCCCTCGTCGACGGCCGCCTGTTCAGGCAAGCCGTCCGGCTGACCCGGGCCGGATGCGATCGCGCGGCGCTGGTCCTCGAGGGACGCGGGGCCGACCTGGCGGAGACCGGCGTCAGCCGCGAGGCGTTGCAGGGCGCGTTGATCTCCCTCTCCGTCGTGCTCGGCATCCCGGTCCTGCGCGCGCTCGACGCGGAGGAGACCGCCCGGTTGATCGTTTATGCGACCGGCCAGCTGCGACGCGAGGCGACAGGCGCCCTGCCCCGGGCCGGCTGGAGGCCGAAGGGAAAGCGGGCCCGGCAACTGTACGTCCTGCAGGGGGTGCCCAAGATCGGCCCCACCCGCGCCGCCAGCCTGCTGGATGCCTTCGGCTCGGTCGAAGGCGTCTTCACCGCCGACGAGTCTGCCCTCGCATCCCTCCCGGGGATCGGGCCCTCGACCGCCAGGGCGATTCGATGGATCGCCCGCGAACCGGGAATCGCCTACGTCGCCCGCCCCCGCCGCCTGCCTCGAACTGCAGCGCCGACGCGTCCCGGGAACCCGCCGGCGACCTGCTGATTCCGTCAGAACCACAGCCGCACACCCGCGGTGGGGCCGCCGAGGGTGACGTCGCCCACCCAGGTGGCCTGCCAGCCGCCAAATGCCTCGAAACGATTCCACAGGAGCCCCGCGGTGGCGCGAGCGCCGCCGACCAAGGTGCTGGAGATGTGCTCATCTCCACCGACACCGCCGCACCACACCTCGGCATGCAGGACCAGGGGGCGAACGGGGAAGACCACCATGCCGGCCTTGAAGTACAGGCCTCCCTCGGAGAGGTATGGGTCGTGGTAGCCGCAGTAGCCACCGCCCAACAGGAAGGTGACGCGCTCGTCGGGTTGCAGGGGAAGAACGAGCCCGATCGTACCCAGGGTCATGGAGTCGGTCGCGCCCCCCGGAAGTCGCTCGATGTAGTGCTGCCACTCGGTCTCCAGAATCGACAGGGTGACCGAGATAGCGAAGCGGTTCAGCCCGTGTCCTCCGCTCGTGTATTCGCCCCGCACAGCGCCGAAGAAGTCCCCGGGGCTCTCCGGAATGGCCGGCGGACAGAAGACCGGGGGGGTGGACGTCTCGCAAGCGGCCGGGCCGGCGTGCGGGACGCTGCGGAGACAGTCGGCGGCCAGGCCGACGACGATACTCGCCGGCGACGGCGTGGCCCTCCGTTCGTACCGGGGTCCCGGACACGGCGGCCGCGACTCGTGACGCCCCGGGGACCGCGACAGGCCGGGGCTTGAAGCGGAGGAACGAGATCGCGACTGGATCTCCCTGCGGGCGCTGCCGAGTTGCCCGCCTCGCGCATCGGACGGATCCCCCGCGGCGAGCAGGAACGCCAGGATCGGAATCGGAATCAGGGTCCGCGGAATGAAGCCCCGCGCAGCCGCCGTCGTTGGGATCGTCTGAATCGGTTTCATGACCATGCCTCCTCCTGCCGCTTCCTCCCCGGTCCCCGGCTGGGTTCGATCCGGTATTGCCCGGTGCGGCGGCGCTCTTACGTGCAGCCCACGTCCCCGGCCAAGCCGGTCGCACGCGAAAGGGACCGTCGGGACGAGCACAGGGTCACGGCCGCGACCACGCGCCGCTTCGCGTCGACTGGCAAGCGGAGCCGCCTTCGTCCGGGCGCTTCAGCGGGCCGAGCCGCGGCCCTCCAGTGCTCATCCAATAGGCAGGCGGGGGGACGGCTCTGGAGGGCGCCACGGTGCCTGCCCTGCGAAGCGTCCGCGCGCAGCAGGGTCGGCGCTGTGCAACAGGCCCTCGGAGCAACGTTCGCCACTGATCCCCGGGGTTGGACGAGGACTGGGAGAACCGTTTCCATCTGGCGGCCCGGGAACACAACAGGTAGTCTGACGCGCATCGCGAACGGCCGGCAGGGGGACGCCGCAGCGCGGAGGTTTTTGGGAAATGGAGACTGATCGTTCGCTGATCGACCGGCTGCGGGATCCGGACGACCACCCGACGTGGATGGAGTTCTACAAGGTCTACTGGGAGGTCGTGGTCCGGTACGGCCGGAAGCTCGGGCTCAGCGAGGCCGACGCCCATGACGTCCTTCAGGAGACCATGGTGGCACTCGTCCGGATCCTCCCGGGCTTCCGCTACGATCCCGCCCGCGGGCGCTTTCGGAACTTCCTGCTCACCATCGTGCATCGAAAGGCGCTCGCCGCGCTCCGCCGCGCGGCCCGGCGGCCCTCCATCTCCCTCGACGCCGAGGGCCCGGACGGCGGCACGCCGCTGGTCGACCGTCTCCCCGCCCCCCCGGCGGCGGAGCCCGGCGAGGCGGACCGGGAGCGATGGCGTCAGGCCATCGTGGAGAAAGCCCTGGGCGAGTTGCGCCGCAACCCGGCCCTCGGGGAGCGGACCCTGGCGGTCTTCGAGGCTTATGTCGTCCGGTCGCGTCCCTGTGCCGAGGTCGCCGCGACTTTCGGCATCCAGGAGAACGCCGTCTATCAGATCCGGAACCGCCTTCTCCGGCAGCTCCAGGTGGTCGTGAGCCGCCTGTCCGAGGAGACGGATCCGGAGGGCGCCGCACCGCCCGCGTAAGAAATCACCGGCGCCGGCAATACAGGACGGGAGCGAACCCATGAGTGGCGACACCGAACTGCTGAGAAGGCTGGGCACGATCGCGATGGATGCCCCCCCCGACGCGCCCGACGGCCTGTACGACCGATTGGGATTCGCGGCCGAACTGGTCGCCGCCGCGCCGGCCGGCGCCGGGGCCCGGCTCCTCTGGCGCGACGAGGACGGGGCCGTTCGCGCCGACCCGGTCGGACCGACCGGCCTCATCGTCGGCCGTGACGCCCGCGCCGGCCTCCGGATCGACGATCCCAGGCTGTCCCGCGAGCATTTCGTGATCCGGCGCGAGGGCGAGGATCACGTCGTCCAGGATCTGAAGTCCCTCAACGGGTTGAAGGTCAACCAACGGAAGACAGACACCCGGGCGCTCTGCGACGGCGACATTCTCGAGGCCGGCGGCCGGGTATTCGTTTTCACGAACGACGACGGGAAGCCATGACAACGAGACACAGTAACAGCGGTGCGGCATGGGGGTTCGCAGGGGCCGCCTTCGCGGCATGGGTCCTGACCGGATGCAGCCCGAAACCCGAGGCGCCGGGGCCGGCGCCGGCGCAGACGTGCCGGGTCGAACGGCGGGACCTGATGGAGACGAGGCGGGAGGACGGCCGGCTGCAGGCGGTCCGCATCTTCAGCTTCTTCCCCGAGGTCGGCGACGCGGAACTCAAGGCCGTCCACGTTCGCGAAGGAGAGGACGTTCCGGAGGGGCATCTCCTCTTCACGTTCGACACCGTACCGACCCGCAGCGACATCGAGATCCTCCACGCGCGCACCAACGTGCTGGCCCGGCAGATCGAGCGGGCGCGCATCCAGACGGAACAGGAGCGGCTCGCGACCCAGGACGCGCATGCGGAAGCCTCCCGGGCCGCGACGACGGTGCGGGACCTGGCCGCCCGGGGCCTCGTCAGCGCGGCCGACCGGGAGAAGGCCGAGCGCGCCGAGGCCCGCGCATCGCTCGCCCTGCAGTTGATCCGTCCGGGCGTGACCGGTGCGCCGGCGGAATCGGTGGAAACGGAGGAGCTGGAAGTCCGGCGCCTGCAGGCGCTGGCCGACCTGCGCCGGGCGGAGAAGCGCCTCGAGGACAGCCTGGGCAAGGCCCCGTTTGCGGGCCGCATCCTCCGAATCAACGACGCCGTCAAGGAGTTCAGCCCCGACCCCGAGAAGCTCGCGATGCGGTTTCCGGCCAGCCGCGGCCCCCTGGTGATCCTCGCGGACACCCGCGAGATGAGGGCCGTGGCCCGGTTCTTCGAGGGCGACGTCGCCATGATCCGCCCGGACCACGAGGCCATCGTGCGCGCGGAGCACGTGCCCGGACGCGAGTTCAAGGGACGCGTGACCTCCGTCGGCCAGTTGGGCTACTCGCACGGGCAGAACTCCACCGTCGTGGTGGAGGCGCTGATCGACAACGCGGAGGGGCAGCTCAAGCACGGCCTGACCGCGGAGGTCGAGATCGTGATCGCGCGGAAGACCGGCGTCCTGGCCCTGCCCCTGCGTTGCATTCATCGATGGAACGACCGCGACGCGGTCTGGCGCATCAGGGGTTCGGAGCGCGAGCACGTCGGGGTGACGACCGGCATCTCCGATGAAACCCACGTCGAGATCGTCTCGGGCCTCGAGGAAGGCGACGAAGTGGCCATGGAGTGAGTCATGCGCGTCGAACTGAACGCCATCAGCAAGACCTACCGGCTGTCGGAGACGGTGAGGGTGCCGGCCCTGCGCGACATCAACCTCCGCCTCGGCGACGGTGAACTCGTCGCGCTGGTGGGCCCCTCCGGGTGCGGCAAGACCACGCTTCTCTCCATCCTCGGGCTTCTCACGGCCCCGACCTCGGGAAGCTACCGTCTCGACGGGCAGGAGGTCGGCGAGTTCTCGCGGCGCGAGATGGCCCGCTATCGCGCCACCTCCATCGGGTTCATCTTCCAGGCCTACAACCTGCTGCCCCGGGAGCCGGCCTGGCGCAACGTGATGTTCCCGCTGACCTTCCGGGCCGAGACGCGGGCCACGCGCAGGCAGCGCGCGATGGAGGCCCTGGAGGCCGTCGGCCTCGCGCACCGGGCCCACCACCATCCGGCCCAGATGTCGGGCGGCGAACAGCAGCGGGTGGCCGTGGCGCGGGCGCTCGTGAACCGCCCGCGGTTCCTTCTGGCCGACGAGCCGACGGGCAACCTGGACAGCAAGACCGGCAGGGATGTCCTGGATCTGATCCTCGATCTCGCCCGCCGGTCCGGCACCTCGGTGGTCATGGCCACGCACGACCCGCGCGTGGCCTCGCGGGCCGGGCGCGTGGTGGAGATGTCCGATGGCGCGATCGTGGCCGATCGGGCCGGGGAGTAGGCCTCATGGACTGGATCTACATGGGCGGGACGCTGCTGCGGGACCTGCGCACCAACCGGGTCCGCCGGTTGCTCTCCATCCTCGGCGTCGTGATCGGCACCGCCGCGGTGATCTCCAGCCTGGCGGTGGTCGAGGGCGGGCGGGAGCAGCTGCGCCGCCACCTCGAGAAGATGGGGGTCAACATGGTCTTCCTGGAGGACCGGTTCCGCCCCCCGCCCGTCCCGATGTTCAACGATGTCTTCGAGACCGAGCAACAGCAGGTGTCCGCCGTGGAGGATCCGCGCCCCAGCAACGTGGAGAAGAAGATCATCGCCAAATCGCGCGAGGCGCAGGGCGTCATGACCGAGACCGGCGGGACCGACGACGTGGTGCCCACCCCGGGCGTGCTGCGGATGAGGGACGTCGCGGCCCTGCGGACGGAACTCCCCGAAGCCGCCCTCATCGAGCCGGTGGCCATCGAGTATACCGAGGTGGGCCGCGTGGGCATGCGGCCCCGCGTGATGGCGGTCGAGGGCGCGACCGCGCGCGGCGCGGAGATCCGGAACCTGGTCGTGGGCGAGGGCCGGTATCTCCTGCCCTCGGACATCGAACGCACGGAACAGGTCTGCGTGCTCGGGGCGCGGATGGCCCAGGAGTTGTTCAAGGGCGCGTCCGCGATCGGACAGCGCCTCACGCTCCTCAACGGCCAGTGGCGGGTGGTCGGGGTCCTGGCCCCCAAGGGAACCATGATGCGGTTCGACTACGACCGCCTGATCCAGGTTCCGATCTCCTCGATGCATGAACGAACCGGCCTGGAGATGGTCAACGCGCTGCTGGTGCAGGCCCGCGACAACGCGGCGGCGCTGGACCTGAGGGACAAGCTGCACCGGAAGGTCATGGACCGCCTGCGCGGCCGCGAGCCGGAGGAAATCCGCGTGTTCTGCCAGCAGGAACTCATCGAACAGCACGCCGCGATGCTGCGCACCTTCCGGCTCCTGACCATCTCGGTGGCCGCCTTCTCGCTGCTGGTCAGCGGGGTCGGCATCATGAACATCATGCTGGTCTCCGTGCGGGAGCGAACGCGCGAGATCGGCATCTGGAAGGCCGTGGGCGCCACGGACAACGATGTCCTCACCCACTTTCTGGCGGAGTCCGTGCTGACGTGCGCGATCGGCGGCGCCCTCGGCATCCTGCTGGGCCTCCTCCTGGCCTCCAAGGCGGCGGGCTACGTCGCCCATACGGTGGCGGAGACGTCCGGATGGTCTCCCGTCTTCCTGCCCGTCTTCTTCTGGCTGTCGCTGGGCACCTCGGTCGTGGTGGGCCTCGTGTCCGGGCTCTTCCCGGCCCTGGTGGCCGCCCGGCTGGAACCCACGGAGGCTCTGCGCCATGAGTAGCACGCGAAGGGACAGAAACCGAAGCCGTGACGCGCATCTCGCGCCCCGCGGACCGGCGCTGACGATGGCCGCCCTGCTTGGGCTGGCCCTCCCGCACCTCGGGACCGCGGCTCCGGATGTCGCGCCCCAAGCGGAAGCGAGGAGGCTCACGCTTCCGGATTGCGTGCGGCTAGCGATGCAGAAGGCCGATGAGGACGGGATCCTGAACAACCAGCGTGCGCTGGCAGACGCCCTCCGCCGGGAGACCGATGCGCAGACCCGTCCCCAGCTGAGCGTCACGGTCGACTCGCGGTACTATACCGACAGCGAACGGGACCAGGACTACGGCGTCTCCGTCAGCCTCGGGGAACACGTTCTCGAGATCCCCCAGAACATGGTGCGGAGGAGAATGGTCCGGAAACAACTGAGCATCGCCGAGGCGCGGGGCCTGCGGGACAGCCTGCGGTACTCCGTGCAGATCCGCAAGGCCTACACGAAATGCCTGGAGACGCGCGACACGGCCGAGCTGGCCCGCGCCCGCCAGGCTGCGGCGGAGGAGCGCAGCAAGGCCCTCGAGGGCGTTCCGGCCGACGACCAGAAACTCCGCCGGCTCGCGGCGGCCGCCCGCCTGGCCGCCGAGCAGCAGGCCGTGCAGTGTCGCGACGCCGAGGCCGCGGCCCGGGCTGGACATGAGCGACTGGGGCTTCTGTGCGGTCTCGGGGCCACCCCCTTCACCGTCGAGGAACTGCCGTGGTACGCGTTCCCCTCCGTGGAACTGGCGGACTGTCTCCGGTGGGCGCATGCCCACCGCAGCGATCTGACGGCCTTGCAGGTGGAACGGGAGGTCCTGACGCTGGCCGCCCGGCTCGCCGGACTCGAACGACTGCCCCGGCCCCGCTTCTCGGTCGGCTACGACAACGGGGACAGCTCCGTGGACGACACGCGCGGGAACTTCGCGATGCTGGCCCTGGAGATCCCGCTGTGGGACGGGGGCGAGTCGGGGGCGCGCAAGGCCCAGGCCCTGGCACGGCTCGACGCCCTCTCCGCCGGCATCCTCCAGACGGAGTCGGAGATCACCGAGGCCGTCACCGATTCCTTCATCCGCCTGCGCCAGGCGGCACATGACCTGGAACGTCTCCGCCAGGACACCGAGCCGGAGGAGACGTTCCGCGAGAAGGAGGTCCAGCACCGGCACGGGACCCTCTCCGCGACGGACTTCGCAGCGGCCAGCATGCAGCGGGAGCAGTATCGAGCCCGCATGCGCGCGGCGAACCGGTCCTGCCACGAGGCCCACGCGAGCCTCATGGAGGCCCTGCAGGCGTCCGACGAGGAACTGGCCGCGGGCCTGCAGCCCGCCGCGGCCGCGCGCCCGCCCGCAACCCCATGAGCATCACCCACCACATCCCCAGCTCGCGTGGCGCCCGGCGGAGCCGCCCTGGAGAACCGGCATGAAACATGGGATCGCGGCAATCCTGTTGTGGTTGTCCTTCACCGGCACCAGCCCGGCGGTGCCGCAGCTCGCCGGGATGTGGCAGGGCAGTTTCCTGCTGATCCGGTTCACCGTCGAGGTCAAGCAGCATGACGCGGAGGTCTTCGGGAAGGCCCTCGTCATTCCGCTGCTCGGCCGCACCAGCACCTACCACGTCCGGGGCTTCATCCTCGAGGACGATCGCGTGGTCGGCAAGCATCACCAGGGCCACTCCTTTGCCGGGAAGATCGAGACCCCGGACCAGGTCTCCGGCGTACTGACCACGCGCCGCGGGTTGACGGTCCGCCTCACGCTGCGCCGGCGGCCCTGACGCCCGTCACCCGCCGCGGCCCCCATCGCGGGCCGTTTCCGTTTGGCACCGGCGGACCCGCCGGGTAGTCTCCCCCTGCCGTGGTCGGCGCACCGGGGCCCGCCCCGTGGCGACCGTCGACGACGGTGGATAAGGCGGCGCGCGGATGGAGCACCCGCGCCGCGGTCCTTGGGAATGGCGGAGTTTGATGAACCCGGCCGATCGATCGTCAAACGAAGGGACGGTGAGGATCCTTCCGGACGCGGGGGATGCGATCCCGGAGCGGATGGGACCGTTCAGGATCCTGGATCTGGTCTCCTCGTCCATGGCCCTGGTCTACAAGGCCGAGCAGGACACCCCGCGCCGCACGGTGGCGTTGAAGATCCCACGGGGAGGAAAGCTGATCACCCGCGACGCCCGGGAACGATTCCTGCAGGAGGTCGCGGCGGCCGCGACCGCGGATCACGCCGGCATCGTGCCCGTGCTGGAGGCCGGGATGTTCGACGACGGCACGCCCTACTACACCATGCCGTTCGTGGAGGGGCGGTCGCTGGACGAGTTCGTCGAGTCGGAGCATCCGGACCTGCCGCGGCGGCTCGAGGTCTTCCGTCGCATCTGCGTCGTGGTGCAGACGCTTCACGAGCGCGAGCTGGTCCACCGGGACCTCAAGCCGGGCAACCTGATGATCGACCGCCACGGGGATGTTCGTCTGCTGGACTTCGGCCTGGCCCGCAGTTGCTCCGCGGACGACGCGGCCGTCAAGGGGCGGATGTGCCTCGGCACACCGGCGTTCATGGCGCCCGAACAGACGCGTCACGGCGACGCCCCGGTGACCCCCGCCGCCGATGTCTATTCGCTGGGCGT
>CAYODK010000050.1:20854-30686 GCA_964402695.1 uncultured Verrucomicrobiota bacterium | reverse complement strand
GCCGCTGGCTAGGGACAGCCGTGGCGATGGCCAAGGCCGACGGGCTGCTGAAGCGGAAGTACCGCGACGGGTGGACGCTGAACGGGTAGACGACGGCGCAAGGCGGAAGTGATGAGCGATAAGTGATGAGTGATGAGCGATCAAGCGCTCTGCGACACTCATCACTTATCACTCATCATTCATCACTTCCGTGCCCGGGGGATCGGGTGATGAAACGCATGCATGGAGTTCTTGTCGCCGCGTCGCTGGCGGTGACGGTCGCGTCCGCGGCCCAGCGGCCGAACATCCTCTTCATCCTCACGGAGGACCAGGGCGCCCACATGGGCTGCCTCGGGACGCCGGGGCTGAAGACGCCGCGCATGGACGGCCTCGCCGCGACCGGCATGCTCTTCCGCAACGGCTTCATCGCCTATCCGGTGTGCTCGGCGTCGAAGGCGGCGCTCTACACGTCGCTCCATAACCACGCGAACGGGATCCTCAACAACACCGTCAACATGCACAAGCCGGCGGAGAAGCTCACGCCGGCCGAACGGAAGTTCCCGCTCTACGTGACCAACCGCATCCGCCCGGAGATCCCGACGCTGACGGAGATCCTCCGGACGAACGGCTATTACCAGGGCACGATGCACAAGCTGCATGTCGCACCCGTGGAGAAGTTCCCCTACGACGAATTCCTGCCCAACCCGACCGGGCCGCTGATGAAGGCCTTCCTCGGCCGCGCCGCCGCCGCGGGCAAGCCTTGGTTCCTGCTCTACAACATCCCCAACACGCACCGGCCTTACCCGGACAGCGACAAGGTCCCGATCCGCGTCAACCCTGCCGCCGTGAAGCTGCCGGGGTTCCTGCCGGACACGCCCGTCGTGCGGAAGGACTGGGCCGAGTACCTCGCGGGCATCGAGGAGGCCGATGCGCTGACCGGTCAGGCGCTCGACGTGCTGCGCGAGTCCGGCCAGGCGGACCGCACGATCGTCGTCTTCATGGGAGACCACGGCCCGACCTTCCAGCGCGGCAAGATGACGCCCTACGACCTCGGCCTGCGCGTCCCCTTCATGATCGCCGCGCCCGGCCTGCGCCGCGGCATCACCGACGCCCCCGCCAGCTCGCTCGACCTGATGCCCACGCTGCTCGACCTGTGCGGCATCCCGGTGCCCGCCGGCCTGCACGGAATCTCGCTGCGGCAGGTTCTCGAGGGTCGGCCCGACGCGAAGGGGCGCGAGTTCGTCTTCGCCGAGATCTCGCACAAGGGCAACCTGCCGAACGACGGGATGCAGGAGCGCGCGGTGTTCGACGGGCGATGGAAGCTGATCTACCGCGAGCGGACCGATCCGCCGTGGCGGCAGGTACAGGCGGACAGCAAGCAGTGGCCGAAGTGGGGCAACCGGACCTACGCCGAGACCGTCCGCGTGAAGGACCGCTTCCCCGACGCCTACCGCGTCCTGCAGGGCCTCGACCCGCAGACCCTCGGCGGTCCCGTGCCCGCGATCGAGTTCTACGACCTCAAGGCCGACCCCGACGAGTTGCGCGATCTCTCCGGCGATCCCGCGTGCCGCGCCGATCTGGAGCGGCTCTACGGCGCGTTGCGCGCCTGGGTGACCGCCACCGCCGACCCCGCCGTTGCCCCGCCGGGTCCTTCGGGGGTCCACTGAACGCGACGGGGGCGTCGCGTCTACGGCTGTCGCTTCGGGAGTAGAAGCGGCGCCCCCGCCGCTTTTCCGGCCCGGAGGATGGCAAGCGAATGGGGGCAAACGAATGCGGAAATCACAAGACGCCCGTCCGCCTCCGGGTTTGCCGCATTGCCGCGTTTCCGGGCTTGGTGCTTGTTTCGTGCTTCGGAATTAAGATTTCGTGCTTCCCCCTCCGGCTGGCTGTTGGTTGTTGGACGTTGGTTGTTGGACGTTGGGTGTTGGATGTTGATACCCCCGCCGATCCGTGGGAGAAAGAGCCGTCGCCGCGGGCAGCGAACCGCCATCCGGCGATGAGGGGAGCCGTACCATGAGTAGACTGTCGATCGTCCTTGCGATGCTGCTCGCACCCGCGGCGGCGCTGGCCGCCGGGCGGCCGAACGTCGTGCTGGTCATGGCCGACGACCAAGGGTGGGGCGACACGGGCTACAACGGGCACCCGGAACTCAAGACCCCCAACCTCGACGCGCTTGCGGCTGCCGGCCTGCGCATGGACCGCTTCTACACCGCGCACTTCAACTGCTCGCCGACGCGAGCCAGCGTGATGACCGGACGTCATCCGCACCGCATGGGCACCTTCGGCCCCGGCTCGCCCATCCGCGCGCAGGAGATCACGGTGGCGAAGGTCCTGCAGTCGGCCGGCTACGCGACGGGCCACTTCGGCAAGTGGCACCTCAACGGCAAGAACGGCGACCGGAACACGAAGGAGATGCCGGGCCGCGCCATTCTCGCCGCCGACGCGCTCTCGCCCGGGAAGCTCGGGTTCGACGAATGGGTCTCCGCCGACAACTTCTTCGACCTCGACCCGGTGCTCGGCCGCAACGGCGTGCCGGAGAAATTCCACGGCGACGGCTCGGATATCGTCACGGAGGAGGCGCTGAAGTTCATCCGCAAGCAGGCCGCCGCGTCCAAGCCGTTTCTCGCCGTGGTCTGGTTCGGCAATCCGCACACTCCGCACGAGGCGCTGCCTGCCGACAAGGCGCCCTACGCATCGCTGCCGGAGAAGGACCAGAACTACTACGGCGAGATCACGGCCATCGATCGAAGCGTCGGCCGGCTGCGCGCGGCACTGCGCGAGCTGAAAGTCGCAGAAGATACCCTGTTCTGGTACTGCAGCGACAACGGTGGGGCGGCGGGGTCGAAGTCCACCGGCGATCTGCGCGGCTCGAAGGGCACGCTCTGGGAGGGCGGCCTGCGCGTGCCCGGCCTTGTCGAGTGGCCCGCGCGCATTGCGAAGCCGTTCGTCAGCGGGGCGCCCTGTTCCACGTCCGACATCTACCCGACCGTCCTCGAAGCCACGGGCGTCGCGGCTAAAGACCAGGACCGGCCGCTCGACGGCATCAGCCTCCTTCCGTTGTTCGACCGCGCGACGGAGTCGCGCCCCAAACCGATCGGCTTCTGGAGCAGCGCGCGCAACATGCACGGGCATGCCGCGCTGCTGGACTGGCCGTACAAGCTGCACCTGAATCCCGGCGCGGACGTCCGCGGCCGGAAGGGAGAGGCGGGGGACGCAGGCAAGAAGGACCGGAAGGGCAGGAAGGGCGAGACGAAGGTCGAGGCGTCTTCCGCGGTGCTGCTCTTCGACGTCGCCAAGGATCCGAAGGAGACGACCGACCTCGCCGCACAGGAGCCGGAGCGCGTCGCGAAGATGACCGCCGCCCTCGAAACCTGGAAGGCCTCCGTCACGAACAGCCTGGCCGGCGCCGACTACGGCCCCGCGAGGGCGAAGTAGGCCGGCCGGTGGGACGATGAGCGGTCGGGTGCCTTTGCGCGGCGTTCGGGCGGGGCCGGTGTTCCTCGCCGCCGCCCTCGCGGCCGCGGCCGCCTCCGCGGGGGAGCCGCCGGCCGGTTACCTCTTCGCGCACATGACGAGGGCGGACTACGGCCGCCTTCACTACGCGGCCAGCACGAACGGACTTCACTGGACTCCGCTCAACGGCGGGCGGCGCGTGCTGGAGTCCTATCGAGGTCACCCGGACATCACGCGCATGCCCGATGGACGCTGGGTGCTGCTCGGCAACCACCCGGACCGCGGCGACGTGCGCATGTGGACGTCGTCGAACCTGGTCGACTGGATCCACCTGCGCGACTTCACGGCCGACATGTCCGCCTTCCCCGGCTTCGAGCCGCCCGGGAAATGGCACGGCGCGCCGAAGATGGTCTACGACGACGAGGCGCGGCGCTACGTGATGACGTTTCACTTCTCCAACCGCCCCGGCCGGCGCGAGGAGCCCGAGTACTACTGGAGCGGCATGCGCACCTTCGTCGTGACGTCGCCTGATCTCGCGGCGTTCACCCCAGCACGGCGTCTGTTCGACTGGGACTTCGCGACGATCGACGTGATCCTCCGCCGCGATGCGGGACGGTGGTTCGCGATCGTGAAGGACGAGCGTCATCCCGACTCCGGCGCCGCCACGGGCAAGACGATCCGCATCGCGGAGTCCTCCGGCGGCCCGGCCGGCCCCTGGTCCGCGCCGGGGCCGTCGCTCACTCCCAATTTCCGCGAAGCGCCGATGCTGATCCCGCGTCCCGATGGCCGCGGTTGGTACCTCTACTTCGAGCAGTACCCCGGCATTTCGTACGGCCTGGTCACGGCGCCGGGGCTCGGGGGGCCGTGGACAGAGGTTCCCGCCGCGGAGTATCGCACGCCGCCGGGCGTCCGCCACGGGTGCATGGTTGCCGTGACGCGGGAGGAACTCGCCGGACTCCGCGCCGCCTTCGCTGGGCCGCCGCCCGTCCGCCCGGGTCAATAATCGGCATGCGCCCGCCAATTCCGGGCATGGCCAGGGGCCGCGCGCGGGACCAGAATCCTGACATGAGCATGCATCATGGATCGAGGGCCGCCCTCGGGGCGTTCCTTGCTGGGTCTGTCCTCCGGGTGGGCGCCGCGGAGCCCGCGGCGTTTCCCTACGAACTCCCGATGCGGAAACCGGACCGGCCGTTGAGCGCGGCGACGGAGCGGCTCTACGACGATTACCTCGCGCCGACGCCCGAGGCGAACGAGCTGTACTCCACGTTCAAGTTCACGCAACTGGAGGGGTTGGATTATCACGACGGCGACGGCACGATCTCCCGGCGGGATCCGTCCAAGGTCATTCAGATCAACGGCAAGTACTACGTTTGGTACACGCATCGCCAGACCGCCTCGCCACCGCGCGGGGCGGCGCAGGGCACCGACGCGATCCCCTCCACCGACTGGGACCTGTCCGAGATCTGGTACGCCACCAGCGACGACGGCTTCACGTGGCGGGAGCAGGGTGTGGCCGTTCCGCGTCCGCCGAAACCCCAGGTCGGCTGGCGCTCCGTGAGCACGGCCGACATTCTGGCCTGGAAGGGTAAGTACTACCTCTACTACCAGGGCTTTCTGGAGATGTCGGGCAAGCGCGGCGACGATTGTCCGGTCACGGCGTCCATCGCCGACTCTCCCGACGGTCCGTGGCGTCCCTGCAACAAGATCATCGTCCCCAACGGCCCGCCCGGCGCGTGGGATCAGTACTCCATCCACGATCCGTATCCGCTCGTCTACAAGGGAAGGATCCATCTCTACTACAAGTCCGACTTCAACAACGCGCGGCCCCACGTCCGTGCGCACGGGTTAGCCATCGCCGCCGACCCGCTGGGGCCGTTCACCAAGCACCCCCTCAACCCGGTGATGAACTCCGGTCACGAGACGACGCTGTTCCCGTTCATGGAGGGTATCGCGGCCTTCGCCATCCACAACGGACTCGAGCACAACACGATTCAGTACGCCCCCGACGGCGTGAACTTCCGGATCGCCGCGGTATCGAGCCTGATGCCCGTGGCCGCCGGGCCGTACGTGCCGGACGCGTTCACCGACACGAAGGACGGGCGCGGCATCACGTGGGGCCTGTGCCACATCACCGGTGTCGGCGAGCGCGACAAGCGGCACAGCATCCTCGCGCGGTTCGACTGCGACCTGAGCCGGGATGTGGATGACCCTGCGATGAAGCAGACGGACCTCTTCCTGAAGCCCGACGCCTACTTCTCGCAGGGACTCAATGGCCGGCAGCGGGAGCATAGGCAGAGGGACGCCCGACCGAGGGAGGTACCATGACCGCGCGTTTGGTCATCAGGTTCCTGCTGACTTGCGCCGCTGCGGATCTGGCGCTGGCGCAGCCGACCTTTCTCCCCGGGGAGGATCCGAAACCGGCCGGGAGGGCCTGGAAACCCGTGGCGCTACTCTCGGACGAGTTCGATGGTGATACCCTCGACCGCACCAAGTGGCAGGATGATCCGACCGCCAACGGCTGGGGCTGGTATGGCCGAGCGCCGGGGCTGTTCCGGGCCGAGAACGTGAAGCTCAAGGACGGCAGGATGTGCGTCACGGTCAGCAAGCTCGACGCCCCGGTCGTTCGGGGCGGCAAGACCTTCACCCACCAGGGCGCCATCGTCCGCTCCGTCCATCCGGGGCGGCCGGGTTGGTATTTCGAATGCCGGATGAAGGCCAACGCAACCGTCATGTCGTCCACCTTCTGGCTGATCACCAAGCCCAGCGGGGGCAAGGGAGGACTGGAACTGGACATTCAGGAGTGCATCGGCCTCGTCACCGAGAAGACCGAGCCGTGGGCCAGGAAATGGGACCGCATCTTTCACTCGAACCTGATCCACTGGACGAGGCCGCAGAAGGTCCAACTCCAGGGCTCCGTCCCCACCCCGACGAAGAACAGCGAACGGTTCTACGTCTACGGCGCATGGTGGAAGTCAACGGACGAAGTCCGGTTCTACCTCGACGGCAAGTACACGTATTCCATCCGCCCGAAAGTCGCGTGGGATGCCCCCTCCTTCATCCAGATGGCGATCGAAACGTACGATTGGAATCCGATGCCGGAGGATGGCGGCCTCGTGGAAACCGGCACGTGGGAGCAGCGAACGACCCAGTATGACTGGGTAAAGACATGGGAGCTTGCCGACGGGGATGCCTCCGGAGGGGTCCCCGTTCCCAGTCGGTGAGGCTCCGTGGGTCGGCCATTCGACCGGCATCCGTCCTGCCGTGGGAGACATCGTAGTCGATGGCGGGGGTGCCGCTTCCACAGCGCGGAATCTCCAACCCTTGGAACCTCCGAACCTGCGGGCTTCCGAATCTTGGAACTTCCGGGGTCACTTCCCGCTGGCCACGCGAGCCTTTCCGTGGGACAAACGGACGGCGGCGCGCCCGCCGGCGGCCGCGAGAGGGGAGAACGAACGATGATGCGCTCGCTGGCGATCCTAGCCGTTGCCTCCGTGGCCCTGTCCGCCGCCGCGCCCGCGGCGGAAGAGCCGAAGGCGGCGAAGCGGCCGAACATCCTGTTCATCCTGGTCGACGACGAGTCGCCGTTCGACCTGAAGGTCTACGATCCGTCGACGCCGCTGAAGACGCCGAACCTCGACCGGCTTGCCGCCGAGGGCATGGTCTTCGACGGCGCCTACCACATGGGGTCGTTCTCCGGCGCGGTCTGCACGCCGTCGCGTCACATGATCATGAGCGGCCGCACCGTCTGGCACCTGCCGATCGGCCCCGGCGCGAAGGCGCACTGTCCGCCGAACCTCGAGACCAACACCATCCCCGCCGTCTTCAACCGCGCCGGCTACGCGACGATGCGCACCTGCAAGACCGGGAACAGCTACGAGGGGGCCAACAAGCAGTTCGCCGTGCGGCACGACGCAGGCAAGCGCGGCGACACCGACGAGACCGGCAGCGCCTGGCATGCGGAGCGGGTGCTGGAGTACCTCCGGGAGCGCGAGGCGTCAAAGGACACCCGCCCGTTCTACATCCACTTCGGCTTCTCGCATCCGCACGACACGCGCGACGGCAAGCCGGAACTGCTCGCGCATTACGGCGCCGTCAACCACACCGACCGCGACACGCTGCCGCCCGCGAATCCGAAGCAGCCGCCGCTGCCGGGGAACTGGCTGCCGGCCCAGCCGTTCTTCCACGGCCATCCGAACCTGCGCGACGAGGTGGCGGTCAGCGGCGTGTGGACCAACCGCGACGAGCGCACCATCCGCAACGAGGTCGGCCGCGAGTACGCCTGCGTCGAGAACATCGACATCCAGATCGGCCGCGTGCTGGCGCAGTTGAAGGCGATGGGCGAGTTGGAGAACACCTACATCTTCTACACCGCGGACCACGGCATCGCGATCGGCCGCCATGGCTTCCAGGGAAAGCAGAACCTCTACGAGCACACCTGGCGCGTGCCCTTCCTCGCCTGGGGGCCGACCGTCAAGGCCGGCACCCGCGCGCAGGGCAACATCTACCTGCTCGATCTCCTGGCGACGTTCTGCGACCTTGCCGCCGTCGCGCCGCCGCCTTCGAACGAGGGGTTGAGCTTCAAGCCCGTGCTCGAGGGCCGCGCGCCGGTCGTCCGCGAGGTGCTCTACGGCGCCTACTGCGGCGGCACGAAGCCGGGGATGCGCAGCGTGCGCAAGGGCGACTGGAAGCTCGTGAAGTACGACGTCATGGACGGGCAGGTCCGCGAGACGCAGCTCTTCAACCTCGCCGAAAACCCGGACGAGTTCCTCCCGCAGCACGCCGACCCGGCGGTTGTCGCGCTGACCGGCCGCACGCCGAAGCCGGAGCAGACCAACCTCGCCGCCGATCCGAAGCACGCGGACAAGCTCAAGGAGATGGAGGCGTTGCTGCTCGCCGAGATGCGCCGCCTCGACGACCCCTACCGCCTCTGGAGCCAGCCCGACGACGGCCTCGCACCGCCTGCCGACGAGCCGCCCAAGCCCAGGGCAGCCAAGGCGGGGAAGGCCGCGAAGCAGGGCAGGAACCGTCCGTGAGGCCCGCGCTCCTCGTTCCGGTCGCTGCCGCCTTCCTCGCCGCGCAGCCCGCCGCGCCGGCGGCCCCGTCGTCCCCGCCGAACGTCGTGCTGATCAACGCCGACGACCTCGGCTACGGCGACGTCGGCTGCCAGGGCGCGACGAAGGTGCGCACGCCGAACATCGACCGGCTCGCGGCGGAGGGGCGGCGGTTCACCGACGCGCACTCGGCGTCCGCGGTCTGCACGCCGTCGCGCTACGCGCTGCTGACCGGGCAGTACCCGTTCCGCAAGGGCAATCTCTGGGGCCCGGTGATGCTGAGGAGTCCGCTGGTCATCGACACCAACCGCCTGACCGTGGCGCGGGTGATGAAGGACGCCGGCTACGCGACCGCCTGTTTCGGCAAGTGGCACCTCGGGTTCGGCGCCGCGCCGCCCACTGACTGGAACAAGCCTCTGCGCCCCGGGCCGCTCGAACTGGGCTTCGACCACTACTTCGGCGTCCCCGTGGTGAACAGCCATCCGCCGTTCGTCTACGTCGAGGACGACCGCGTGGCAGGCTGGACGCCCGACGACCCGTTCGTGATGGGACGCAAGGCGGGGACCCGCGAGTTCCAGGAGAAGATGGGCCTCGAGGTCATCGGCGGCGCGACGGCCGCGCACGCGATCTACGACGACGAGCAGGTCGGGACGACGCTCAAGGACAAGGCCGTGGCGTGGATCGGCTCGCACAAGGACCGTCCGTTCTTCCTCTACCTCGCAACGACCGCCATCCATCATCCCTTCACGCCCGCGCCGCGGTTCCGCGGAACCAGCGGATGCGGCCGCTACGGCGACTTCATTCACGAACTCGACTGGATCGTCGGCGAGGTCCTCGCGGCGCTGGCGGCCCACGGTCTCGCGGACCGCACGATGGTCATCTTCACCAGCGATAACGGCGGCATGCTGAACCAGGGCGGGCAGGACGCGTGGAAGGCGGGACACCGGCTGAATGGGGACCTGTTCGGTTTCAAGTTCGACGCATGGGAGGGCGGTCACCGCGTGCCGTTCATCGTCCGCTGGCCCGGGCGCGTTCCCGCGGGCACCACGTCGGACCAGTTGATCGGCAACGTCGACCTGTTGGCCACGCTGGCCGCGCTCGTCGGGCGGACGCTGGGGCCGGACGACGGACCGGACAGCTTCAATGTCCTGCCTGCGTTCACGGGAACCCCGGAGAAGCCGATCCGCGATGCCATGGTCCTGTGCCCGTCGCGCCCGGCGAACATTGCGATTCGCGAGGGACGCTGGGTCTACATCTCCGCGCAGGGCGGCGGCGGGTTTGCGGGGCAGAAGATCGGCGAGCACGCGCTCGGGGGCCCCGCGGCGACCCGGCTCACGGGCGGGGTGAAC
>CAYODK010000050.1:0-20844 GCA_964402695.1 uncultured Verrucomicrobiota bacterium | reverse complement strand
GAACAGCGACATCGTCGGCGGGAAGCTGCGCACAGGCGCGCCGCCCGCCCAGTTGTACGATCTCTCCGCGGACCCGGCGCAGGCGCGGAACGTCCACGACGAGCACCCCGACGTGGTGGCGCGGCTGAAGGCGCGGCTCGACGCCATCCGGTCGGCCCCGCGGAGCGCGCCCTGATGATCCGGAACCACCGTCCCGCATCGCCCTCCGGGGAACGTCCGCGAGGATGGAGGCGCCCGATGACGACTCGACTCCGCACGTTGCTCTGCGCAGGGCTTGCCGCGGCGCTGCCGCACCCGATGGCGCTCGCCCAGCACGGCGTCATCCGCGAGTACGCTGCGCTCGCGCCCACGGCCGATGCCGTCCCGCTCCGGCCGCTGTTCGATGCGCCGCTGACGGACAGCAGCATCACGGTCGGGCCGGACAAGGCCTTCTACCTCACCGGCTCGGTCGTGGAAGGGGATCGCGCCGCCTTCGCGGACCGGATCGCCATCTGGCGATCCCCGGACATGACGCAATGGGCGTCGCTGCGCACGGTGGAATTGAATGACGCCAGGGCGCGCTCGCCGGAGATCCGGTTTCTCGGCGGCCGGTTCTGGCTCACGTTCGGCCGCGAGGGCGGGGGCACCGAGTTGATCCGCTTCGATACCGCCGACCTTGCGACGAGCCCGTTCCGCCGCGCGCGCATCACGGAAAGCGGGGAGGATCCGTCGCTGTTCCTCGATGACGATGGCGCCTTCTTCTGGGTCACCGGTGCGGGCGCGATCACGCGCATGAAGGCCGATCCGATGGACGGTCTCGCCGCTCCGGCCGCGGAGATCCCCGTGCGGATCGCCGGCCCGAAGCCGCAGCAGGCGGATCAAACCGTGCGCGGCCTTCGCGGCGCCTTCCTCCAGAAGATCCGCGGGAAGTACCACCTCTTCGTCACCGGCCGCATCTTCCGGAGCGGTCTGGGGCGGACCGGGCTTCCGGACGGCGCGGACGACGTCCTCGTCGCGGCGTCGGAGAGGCCCGACACCGGCTTCTCCGATTTCTACGTTGCCTTCCCCAACGCCGGCCAGACGACGCTCTTCCGCGATCCGTCCGGCGGTCTGTGGGCCACGTACTCCGGCAGCGACCGGCGGGCGATCGTCCGCGGCCTGCCGGCCGCCTTCAGGGTCGAGACCGTCGACGCCACGCGCCCCGCGTGGACCATCGGCTTCGCGGGAAGCGAAAAGGGCGACCGCTTCCCCTTCGGGCTCATGCTTCGTCCCGACACGTCGCTCATCTACGAGCGCGGCATGGGATCCGCCCGCGGCGTGCCCCTCGACAAGGTCCCCGGCCAGCGCGCGGAGGTGCCGTGGATCCGCGACACGTTCATCATGCTCGGCCACGACGGGGTCTACTATCTCACCGGGACCTCGGGCAACATGGACGGCATCAACCTGTGGCGGTCGCCCGACCTCTGTCACTTCGAGTTTGTGAAGCAGGTGTGGACGCCTCCCGCGGACCCCGCCTCGTGGTACAACAGCGCGCCCAACCGCCTGCACTGGGCACCGGAGCTGCACCACGTCAACGGCACCTACTGGCTCGCGCACTGCCTCAGCGCGGGGAAGCTGGGCAAGAACGGTCTGCTCAAGAGCGTCAGCGGCAAGCCCGAGGGCCCGTACGAGCCCGCGTTCCCCGGCAACCGGGGCGTCGACCAGCGCATCGACTCCTCGCTCTTCCAGGACACCGACGGCGCCGTCTACTACGTCTGGCAGGACGGCCTGATCCGCCGGCTCAACGCCGACATGAGCGGGTTCGACGGCCCCGAGCGTAAGATCCTGCCGTCCGACGGCCAGCGCGTCGGCTACGAAGGCGCGACGCTCGTGAAGATCGGGGCGTGGTACGTCCTCACCTGTGCCGAATGGAACGGCGGGGGAAACCACACCGACGGCACCTACGACATGATGTACTCCTGCTCGAAGCGCCTCGAGGGGCCGTGGGCACCGCGCCGCGTCGCGGTGCCGCACGCGGGCCACGGCGCGCTATTCCGGGACAAGTCCGGCCGGTGGCTCGCGACGTTCTTCGGCAACGATCGCACCGCGCCGTTCCGCGCGATGCCGGGCTACGTTCCGGTGGACACCCGCGACGCGGGGGCCGATCTCGTCATCGAACCGCAGGCCGGTCCGTGAAGAGGAGGGGAAGCGCATGAAATCGAGGCACGTTTCCATCGCGGGGCTCGCCATCTTCGCGGTGTCCATCGCGGTGCCGCGGCCCGCCGCCGCGGCCGGCGACGACGAGATCCTCCTGCTTTCGTTCTTCCGCGACAACGGGCAGGCGGGGGTCTTCCTGGCCGCCAGCGAGGACGGCCTGCAGTTCAAGCCCCTGAATGACGACAAGCCCGTCATGAAGCCGGCCGCGTGGGCGGGGCAGGTGCTCACGCGCGACCCGTCCATCGTGTTCCACGAGGGCCGGTTCGATGCCGTGTGGACGACAAGCTGGAAGGGCGATTGCTTCGGATACGCCGAGTCGAAGGACCTCGTGACCTGGTCCGAGCCCGTCCGGGTGCAGCCGTACCCCGCGGACCTGAAGCCCCGCAATACATGGGCGCCGGAGATCTGCCGGGATCCGGGCCGCGGGGACTTCCTGATCGCCTGGAGCTCCACGGTCGGGCCGCGGGGCCAGCAGATCTTCGTCACGCGCACGGCCGACGGAGGATCCTTCTCCGAGGGGAGGCTCTTCCTCGACCGGCCGTTCGGCTGCATCGACGCCATGCTGGCGCTCGACGACCGCGCGGCGCCGCCCCGCTGGGTGATGGTCTACAAGAACGAGGAAGCGGTCGAGAAGGGCGGCAAGAACCTGCATATTGCCACCGCGCTGGCGGACTTCTCGCAGCCGTGGTCGCCCGGCCCCCGGCCGATCGTCGGCCCCGGCACCTCCGTGCGGCCGAACGAGATGGCGGAAGGGCCGTCGCTCCTGCGGTGGAAGAATGCGTGGTACCTCTACTGGGACGCCTTCGCGAACAAGCACTACTCCATGGCCAGTTCGCCCGACCTCGAGCACTGGACCGACCGCACGGACGAACTCCGTATGCCGCCGCACCCGCGCCACGGCACCGTCTTCCGCGCTCCGCGCGCGGCGGTCGGCTGGCTGCGGAATCCGGCCGCCGGCAACGAACCCTGACACCGGGCCGCCCGCCTTCGCGAGGACGCCACGGTGGACAGGCGGGCCCGGCCGAACGGGAAGCCCGCGCGAGCCTCTTCGTCCTTGATGCAACGGAACGGAGATGCGCCCGTGCGCCACTGCGCCACCCCTGCGCCATCGACATGCGCCGCCGGCCGGGATAGGCTTCGCCCCGCCGTGAATACGCTGCATCGATTCCGGGTGGATTCCATGGCGGTCGGCGCCGCGGCATTCCTGCTGGGCGGGGCCGTCGCGTCCGCCGCAGCCGCGGAGGGCTGTGCCGATGCGGCGCCCGCCGGGCGTCTCGATCGGCCGGCGGGGGAGGCGGCCTGCCGGCCGCTGCCGGATCTCGGCCAGGGCGACTGGACCGTGTCGGCGTGGGTGCGCACGCGCGAGGGCGGGACGATCGTCGCCAAGGCCCCCGCGAAGGGGAAGTGGGTGCCGCAGGGCAAGGCACTCTTCATCGACGACGGGCGGGTCGTCTTCGACATCGGCTGGGTCGGTTGCATCACGTCGCGCCGCGGCGTTGCGGACGACGCGTGGCACCACGTCGCGCTGGTCCAGGGCGCGGGGCGGCAGACGATCTACATCGACGGCGCGGCGGATGAGAAGGGACGTCTCCCATCCCGGCCCGATGCCGCCGCGTGGGTCTTCAAGATCGGCCGCGCCGCCGACAAATTCGGCGGCGATTTCCGCGGCCTGCTCGACGAGGTGCGGCTGTACTCCCGCGCGCTGTCCGCGGACGAGATCCGCGCGCTCGCGACCGCCGCGGCACCTGCGGCCGATCCCTCGCTCGCCGGCTGGTGGCCGTTCGAGGGCGACGGAAACGATGCCTCGGGCTCCGGCAATGCCGTGGTGCTGCACGGCGGCCATGAGTTCGTCGCGGGCCGCGCCGGCCGGGCCGTGAAACTCGCCGGCGGGTCCGCCGCCGTGAATCCGCCGCCCGCCGATCCGCTCGATGCGCTCGCCGACTACGACCTGCCCGGCCTGCGCGCAATGATCGCCGCGCTGGCGGCGCCCGCGCAGGCGGAGCACCTCGCGCGGCTCGACGCGCTGGAGAGGCGCGGCACCGAGCTCGCGAAGGCCGGCGGTGCGCTCGACGGCTGGGCGGGCGAGGTCGCGGCGCTGCGCCGGTGTGCGCTTGTCACGGAGAACCCGGCCGCCGGCTTCGACAAGCTCGTCTTCGTGACCCGGAAGACCTACGGCGCGAACCACTACTACACCGAGTTCATCAACAGCCCGTGGACGCCCGGCGGCAACCTGTGCGTGCTCGACCTGCGCGACGGCTCGGTCCGCGAGATCGTCCCGCAGTTGAAGGGCGGCGTGTTCGAGCGGTTCGACCTGTCGTTCGACGCGCGCCGCATCGTCTTCGCGTGGAAGGCGGGCGCGCAGGAGGGCTACCGCATCTACGAGGTCGGCGTCGACGGCAGCGGCCTCCGCCAGCTGACGTTTCCCGAGCCCGGCGAGGCGGAGCTGGTCGCGAAGTACCGCGTCTTCGCCCATTACCATCACGGCACCGACGACATGCAGCCGTGCTACCTGGCCGACGGCGGAATCGCGTTCATCTCGACGCGCTGCCAGTACGGCATCCTGTGCGACGTTCCCGACGACTTCACGACGACCGTGCTTTACCGCATGGACGGCGACGGCCGGAACCTGAAGCGGCTGAGCAACAGCTCCCTGAGCGAGGCCTCGCCCGTGCTGATGCCTGACGGCCGGCTGCTCTACACGCGCTGGGAATACGTCGACAAGGGCGCCGTCAGCGTGAAGTGCCTCTGGGCGATGCGGCCCGACGGGAGCGCCTCCTCCGAGGTCTACGGCAACGACATCGACCTTCCGCCCACGCTGATCTACGGCCGGCCGATCCCCGGCACGTCCGACGGCTACGTCGTCCTCGGCACGCCGCACTATCCCCAGAACGGCATGGGCACGGTCATCCGCCTCGACACGAGCCGCGACATCCGCACACGCGAGCCGATGACCTCCATGACGCCCGATGTCGACATCCGCGCCGAGTCGGGCTTTGCCTTCCGCGAGCCCGACGGATCGTGGCGGCAGGACGGGGCGGGGTGCGGACGGCTCTTCAAAGATCCGTTCCCGCTGTCGGCGCGGCTGTTCCTCGTCGCGCACAAGTCCGCCGGGCCGGGGTGGAGGGATCCCGATGCCTACGGCCTCAACCTGCTCGACGAGGCGGGCCGCGTCGCGCTGTTGCACCGCGCGGAGGGGATCTCGTGCTGGATGCCCGTCCCGCTGCGGCCGCGGCCGGTGCCGCCGGTGCTGGAGTCGCCGGTCGATGCCTCGCTGGCCGCGTCGAACCGCGCCGTGTGCGTCGTGGCGGACGTCTACCAGGGCCTGGGCGGCGTCGAGCGCGGAACGGTGAAGCATCTGCGAATCCTCGAGCAGGTTCCGCGGCCGTGGTCCGCGCGGCGGCGGTGGGACGGCGACGGCTACGACCAGCAGCACGCGACGATCTCGAAGGACACCCACCTCGGCCTCAAGGTCCAGCATGGTGTCGTGCCCGTCGAGGCCGACGGCTCCGCGCACTTCGTCGTCCCCGCCGGCGCCAACGTGTTCTTCCAGACGCTCGACGCGAACTTCATGGCGGTGCAGACCGAGCGCACGTTCGTCAACTACATGCCCGGCGAGACGCGCAGCTGCGTCGGATGCCACGAGATGCCCGGCGGCATCGCCGCATCCGCCGCGCCGTCGGCGTCGCTGCTCGCGATGCGCCGCGCGCCGTCGGTTCCCGGTCCGCAGCCCGGCGAGCGCGACGGACGCCGGCCGTTGGACTACGTGCTCGACGTGCAGCCGGTCTGGGACCGCCACTGCGTGAAGTGCCACGGCGGCGCCGAGCCGCGCGGGACGCTCGATCTCAGCGGCGCGCCGACGGCGCTCTTCAACGTGTCCTACGAGTCGCTTGTGCCCGAGCGCCGGCGCGCCCCGCGCCGCGACCGCGGCCTGCTCGGCCCGGTGATCGGCGAGAACCATCCGAAGACCGGAAATGTCCACTACCTCCCGCCGAAGTCGCTCGGCTCCCACGCGAGCGTGCTCGTCGCGATGCTGGCGCGCGGGGCCGTGCGCCTGGCCGATCCGGAGCAGGAGGCCCGCGCGCGCCGGCTGGCGGAGGTCCATCGCGACGTGAAGCTTGCGCCGGAGGAACTGCTCAAGGTCACCAACTGGGTCGACACCAACGCGCAATTCTACGGCACCTACTTCGGCCGCAAGAACCTCGCCCACAAGACCCACCCCGCCTTCCGCCCCGTCCCGACCTTCGACATGGCCATCAGCCGGGGGGATCCGTTTGCGGAGTAAATGACGACGCGGAGATCAGGACGGTCGGAGTCTCCGAGTCACGAACAACACTTCATCAGGTGCACTTGCTGCTGGCACATCGATGGGGCTATCGGGTGATTCTGTCCGACCCGATAATCCCGGCATCTCAGACTGCGTTTCGGCGCGTTGGCGAGGTGTTCTTCATCAAGACCGATCGAATGGAGTAGGCATCGGATTCACTGTCCCTCCCGATGAGCAGGCAGGAGTGCCTGCCCATCGCCGACCGAGCCGGGCGCGCATCGAGCGGACGACGATGGAGGGCCGAGCTATGCAAGGCCGGGGGAGAGATTGATCGTCAGCGGGCGTGGCGTTCGGGCTCGCGGTAGCTCGCCCCTCCAATACCCGACGATCGGATGTGCGTTCCGGCCGGCATTCGTGGAAGCGGCGCCCTCGCCGCTTCTTTCGGGGCAGGCTGCGGCATGCCGCGTGGCCTCCAATGATTGGAACTTCTTGGGCGGCAACGGTCCAAGGGTTGGACCGACGGGCGCGTCCGATTCTCTGTCCCTCCCGATCGGTCGGCAGGAGTGCCTGCCCCACGCCGGCCGTGCCGGACGCGTCGAGCAGGCCTCGATGGAGGACCGGGCTGTGCGAGGCGCGGGGGAGATGATCCTCCGTGGGCGTGTCGTTCGGGCACGCGGTAGCTCGCCTCTCCATGCGGCGAGAAAACCGGAAGGCGCTTGGACAGGATTACAGGATGAACAGGATGGGGGGGCTGAGCGAGATGCCCTTGGCATCGCCGTTTCGGCCCATCCCGTTCATCCTGTAATCCTGTCGCTCACCGGCAGCCGCCACTTGCCACTCGCCCCCGTCCTCATTTCACCGCCGGCACTTGAAGAGGCAGACGCCGGCGGACCAGAGTTCGCGGGTCTCGGGGTTGTATCGGAGAACGAGCGGCTTCCTGTACGGAAGGTTGCCGGTGATCTCGTCCCACGTGGCGCCGCTGTCGCGCGATTCGTAGACGCCGCCGTTCGGGGCGTTGCCCCAGGTGGTGGCGGCGAACCAGAGGCGCTTCGGGTCGCCCGGGTCGGTCTCGATGGCGACGACGATGCGCTCGCTGAACGGGAAGTTCGTGAGTTTCTCCCAGCTCTTCCCGTGGTCCGCGCTGCGCCAGAGGTTGTTGCCGGGGCAGTAGACGGTGCCGTCGGGCGCGACGTGGACGTTGAAACACCAGGTCTCGTTCTTGAAGATGTGCTGCCAGGACGTGCCGCCATCCTCGCTGCGGTAAAGGCCGCCACCGGAGGCGCAGCCGGCCCAGTAAAGACGGCACGGCTCGGTCGGATCGACCGCGAAGCCGAAGAACACGCGGCGGCTGCCGGGCTGGGCAGGCAGGGGGGCCCACGTGCGGCCGCCGTCGGTCGACTTGAACGCGCCGCCGCCCTCGCGGCCGTCCGCGGGATCGCCGTCAAGGCCGAGGTAGAGCGTCCTGGGATCCTTCGGGTCCGCCGCCAGAGCGCGCGGATGGCTGGTGCCCCACATCGTGTTGGCCTGCGGGTTCTTCGCCGGCAGGCCGGCGAATGAATGCGAGAAGGTCTTCCCGCCGTCCTCGCTCATCACGACGCGGTTCGGGCCCTTCGAGTCCCACGGACTGCAGGTGCTGACGATGCGGTCCGCGCCCGCGCCGTCGGAGATCGCCAGCCGCCAGTGATGGCCGCTGATCTCGGTGTCGTACTTTCGCGGCCACAGCGCGCGCCAGCGGCCGCCGTGGTCCTCGCTGACCAGCACGCCCTCGTCCATCGCGGAGGCGTAGGTCCGGCCCTCGTGGAAACGCAGGTCGTAAACGCAGGAGATGTCCGCCCCGCGCGACCGCTCGGTCCACGTGCGGCCGCCGTCCGTGCTCAGGCAGGGGCGCCAGTTGGCGGCAATGAACAACTCCCGGGGGTCGAGCGGATTGATGACGAGATTGCGGGGCGAACTGAGGCCGGCGGTGCCGGACTGGAACTCGTTGGCGAGCGTCGGGTTGGCGTCGAGGTCGGGCGTGAGCTTCGAGAGGGTCGTCCACGTGGTGCCGCCGTCGTTCGAGAGGAAGAAGCGTCCGTTCCAGCCAACGGTTCCGATGGCGTAGACGTCGGCCGGATTCGCGGGGCTCACGGCGACATCGAGGATCGAGCAGTCCGCGGGCAGGTCGTGCGTGACCTGCTTCCACGTCCGCCCGGTGTCGGCGGACTTCCAAATGCCGTCCTTGAAGCAGGCGGCGAACATGACGGCGGGGTCGGAGGCCGCGAAGGCGGCGGCGGCGACGGACGGCGGCGTGGGCGCCGCGGTCCACGTGCGGCCGGCGTCGCGGCTGATGAGGAGGCCCGAGCCATCGGTCGCGGCGAGCACGAGCGCCGGGTTCTTCGGCGCGACCGCGACGCTATAGACCGTGCCGCCCTGCGGTGCGCCGGGGCGGATGTTCCCGTACGTCGGCGGAGGCGCGCCGGCGGTGAACTCGCGAATCGCACGCGTCGCGGGCGGGTTGCCGGCGAAGGTGAAGTGGAAGCGCGAGAATTTGCCCACCGGGGCGACATCCATGAGTGGGCCCACGCAGACGAAGTCCAGCCGCGAGATGGAGGCCCAGTCCGGTGTTCCCGTGTACGCGGCAGCCTGCGCGGGGTTCGACTTGGCGTAGTCGGGGTCGAGGCTGAAGTCCGCGGCGCCGAGCACGACGTCGCCCCAGTTCGTCTGCCCGAACAACTCGCGCAGGTTGCGGCTTCGGTAGGCCGCGCCGCCGGAGGTCTTGAGCGTGAGGAAGCCGTCCCTCGGCAGCGTGCCGTCGCCCTTGAAGCCGAAGCCCAGTCCGGTGCAGGCCGACGCGGCGGCGCCGGTGGGGAAGGCGACGGGGAACCAGAAGCCGCCGTGCCAGGCATCGTTGGCCTTTCCGAACTGGAGCATCAACGTGCCGGGCGGTTCGGGCTCGGAAGCCTTCTCGTAGGCGGCGGTCCACGTCTCGCCGCCGTCGACGCTCTTGAAGACCCGGCCGGAGGGACTTGCGGCGTAGAGGGTGCGGCCATCGGACGGGTCGACAGCGATGCAGCGGACGCTGCGCATGCGCTCGCCGGTGATGCGGAGTTCCTTCGGGCCGGTCTTCGGAAGCAGGCGCCAGTGCGCGCCGCCGTCGGTGCTCTTGCACAATCCGCCCTCGGTCGCCGCGTAGACGGTGTCGGGCGCGGTGGGGTCGGTGGCAAGGGAGTAGACGGCATAGTTGGCGAGGCCGTCGTTGACGAGCCGCCAGTGGAGGCCGTGGTCCTCCGTCTTGTAGACACCGGCGACGTCGCCGCCCATGTAGAGGACGCCGTTGCGCGCGGGGTGATAGGCCGCGGCGAAGAAGTAGCCTCCGCCGCCCCAGCCGGCCCAGGTCCAGTCGGGGAGGGCGGATGCCGGGGGCTCCGCGGCGTGTGATACGGAGGCGAGCGCGAGGGCGGCGAGGGCGGCGTGGGTCGAGGATCGTCGGTTCATCGGCGCTGGCTCCGGTGTTGGGCGGGCATGCGGGTGCCGACTGTAGCTTCGCCGGTGGCGCGGGGCAATGTGCGCGATCGATCGGACGACGCGGGGCGTCCATCGCTCGACCGTGCCGGGCACGCATCGTACGAACCGCGATGGAGGGCCGAGCTATGCGAGGCCGGGGGAGGGATGATCCTTCGCGGGCGTGGCGTCCGGGCTCGCGGTAGCTCGCCCCTCCAACATCCGACGATCGGCCGCGAGTTCCGGCCCCGCGTTCACGGACCGATCGCACGCGGCGGGGGTGCCGCGCTACGTTGGAAGTTCGATGTTGGGTGTTGGTTGTTGGATGTTGATCGATCGGGCATGATGGCGGGGCGTGGCGGGGATGATCGCGCGTCACGCGGGGAGACGTTCATGAACGTGCGGATTGCGGCGGCGTGCGGGGGGGTGCTGGGGCTGGCGGTGGTTGCGCCGGCGGCGGACGAATTGTTGGCGAAGATCCCGGCGGTGTTCGAGGCGGCGGGCGCGCAGTACGAGGGTATGCTGGCCGCGATCAAGGACGACCCCGGCCTGCCGCGGACGACGGCGGGCGGGAAGCGGGTGATGGTCGGCCCGAAGGACTGGACGAGCGGTTTCTTCCCCGGGGCGCTCTGGTACCTGCACGAGGCGACGAAGGCCCCGCGCTGGCGCGAGGCGGCGGACGTCTATTCCCGGCGGCTCGATTCCATCCGCCACTACACCGGCAACCACGACGTCGGGTTCATGCTCTACTGCAGCTATGGCAACGGCTGGCGGCTGACGAAGACGCCGGACTACCGGGACGTGCTGCTCGACGGCGCCAAGGCCCTTTCGACCCGGTTCAACCCGGCGGTCGGCGCGATCAAGTCGTGGGACAACCCGAAGTGGAAGTACCCCGTCATCATCGACAACATGATGAACCTCGAGCTGCTGACATGGGCGTCGGCCGAGAGCGGCGACGCGCGGTTCCGCGACATCGCCGTCCGCCACGCCGACACGACCCTGGCGAACCATTTCCGTCCCGACGCAAGCACGTGGCATGTGGTCGGCTACGACCCGGAGACCGGCAAGCCCGCGGTGAAACAGACGCACCAGGGCGCGGCCGACGACTCCGCGTGGGCGCGCGGGCAGGCGTGGGGGCTCTACGGCTACACGATGATGGCCCGCGAGACGAAGACCCCGGCCTACCTTGCGCAGGCGCGGCGGATCGCGGCCTTCCTGATGAAACACCCGCGCCTGCCGGCCGACGCGGTGCCGTACTGGGACTTCGACGCGCCCGGCATCCCGGACGCCCCGCGCGACGCCTCGGCCGCTGCGATCATGGCCTCGGCGCTGATCGAACTTGGCGGGCTCGCCGGCGGCGACGAGGGGAAGACGCTGCTCGATTTCGCGCGCCGGCAACTGCTCTCGCTCGTCTCGCCCGCCTACTTCGCGAAGACCGGAGAGAACGGGAACTTCCTGCTGATGCACTGCGTCGGCCATCTGCCCGGCGGCAAGGAGATCGACGTTCCGCTGATCTACGGCGACTACTACCTCCTCGAGGCGCTGCTGCGCTACCGGGTCGCGGTCCGGTAGCCGCCGGTTCGCGCCCTGCATTTTTGGATTGCACGCCGGCCCGCGTTCGAGTTTCCTGTCCGGCTTTGCCATGAACAAGAAAGCCATTTTGCAGAAGATCATCGACGACCTCACCGCCCGTGTGACGTTGCACGTGGAGGCCGCCCGCACGGCGCATGCCGAGGCGACGGACGAGGAGAACAAGGCCGAGGACGAATACGACACGCGCGGGCTGGAGGCGTCGTACCTGGCGGCGGGCCAGTCGCGGCAGACCGCCGAGACCGAGCGCGCGATCGTCGAGTTCCGCGCGCTCGAACTGCGGGACTTCGGGGCGAAGGATCCGATCGACGTCGGCGCCCTCGTCGACCTGCAGCCGAAGGGCGAGGAGCCCGCGCTCTACTTCATCGGCCCGAGCGCCGGCGGCACGGAGGTCGTCCACGACAGGCGGTCGATCCTCGTGATCACCCCGCAGTCGCCGCTCGGCGAGCAACTCGTCGGCCGCAAGCAGGGCGACAAGCTGAAGATGCGCATCGCGGGCGAGACGAACGAGTACAAGCTGCTCGCGGTTTCGTAGGCGCGGTTGACGTGCGGCCCCCGCCGGGGTTTCATGCCCGCACACGCCCCTCGGGGGCGGGGGAGGGCGGCATGAAGAACGAGTGGTCGTTCACATCGGGGATTCGTCGGATCGGTTTGATCGGTCGGTTCGTCGCCGGAATCCTTCTGACCGCCTCCGCCGCTCCGGCGGGCGACGCGGCCTCGGAACTGCTCCGCTACGAACGCCCCGCCGTGCGCTTTTTCGAATCGCTCCCGCTCGGCAACGGCCGGCTCGGCGCGATGGTCTTCGGCGGCGTCGACGAGGAGCGGATCGTCCTCAACGAGAGCTCCATGTGGTCCGGCTCTCGCGAGGAGGCCGACCGTCCGGACGCGCACAAGGCCCTGCCCGAGATCCGCCGTCTTCTGCTCGAGGGAAAGAACCCCGAAGCCGAGGCCCTGGTCAACGCGAACTTCACCTGCGCCGGCAAGGGCTCCGGCCACGGCCGCGGCGCGAATGTCCCGTTCGGCTGCTACCAGGTGCTCGGCAATCTCCGCCTGAAGTTCGCGGGCACAGCCGCGACGGAGGACTACCGCCGCGAACTCGATCTCGCCACGGCGCGGGCGCGGGTGACGTTCCGCCGCGACGGCGTCGCGTTCACTCGGGAGCACTTCATCTCGGCGCCGGACGAGGTCTTCGCGAGCCGCCTCACCGCCGACCGCCCCGGTGCGCTGTCGTTCGAGATCGCCCTCGACCGTCCCGAGCGCTTCGCGACCACAGCGGCGTCGAACGAACTCGTCATGGCCGGCGCGCTGAACGACGGGCTCGGGGGAACCGGCGTCACGTACGTCGCGCGCCTGCGGGTCGCGACGAAGGGCGGGACGGTCCGGGCCGACGGCGCCGGACTGCGAGTCGAGGGTGCCGATGAGGCGGTGCTCCTGCTGGCCGCGGCGACGGACTACCGCGGCTTCGCGGGCCGGCAGATCGCGAACCCAGCGGCCGCAACGGCCGCCGACCTCGACCGCGCCGGCGCGAAGACGTTCGATGCGCTTGCGGCCGCGCACGAGGCGGACCACGCCCGGTGGTTCGGCAGGGTGGCGTTGCGCCTGCCGGCTCCGTCCGGTCCGCCGGAGGCCACCGATCGTCGCCTGGCCGCCTTTGCGAAGGGCGCGCCCGATCCCGCGCTGGCCGCGCTCTACTTCAACTTCGGGCGCTACCTGCTGATCGGCTCGTCGCGGCCGGGCGGGCTGCCGGCGAACCTGCAGGGGATCTGGGCGGAGGAGGTGCAGACGCCGTGGAACGGCGACTGGCACCTCGACATCAACGTGCAGATGAACTACTGGCCCGCGCCGGTCTGCGGGCTGTCGGATCTGCAGGAGCCGCTGCACCAACTGATCGCGTCGCTCGTCGAACCCGGCGCGAAGACCGCGAAGGCCTACTACGCCTCGCGCGGCTGGGTCGCCCACGTGATCACGAACCCCTGGGGCTTCACGGCGCCCGGCGAGCGCGCGTCGTGGGGCGCGACGACCGGCGGGTCCGCGTGGCTGTGCCAGCATCTCTGGACCCACTACGCGTACACGCTCGACCGGGACTTCCTCGCGTGGGCCTATCCGGTCCTGAAGGGGTCGTCGCTGTTCTACCTCGACAACCTGATCGAGGAGCCGAAGCGTGGCTGGCTGGTCACCGGGCCGTCCAATTCGCCGGAGAACCGCTTCAAGTTGGCCGACGGCCGCGCTGCAAACGTGTGTCTCGGCCCGACCATCGACATGCAGCAGCTCCGCGAGCTCTTTGGCAACACGGCGCGCGCGGCGGAGATCCTCGGCCTCGACGCCGACCTGCGCGGCGAGTTGCTGGCGAAGCGCGCGCGGCTTGCGCCGAACCAGGTCGGCCCGGACGGCCGGCTGCAGGAGTGGCTCGAGCCCTACGTCGAGGCGGAGCCGAAGCACCGCCACGTGTCCCACCTCTACGGGCTGCATCCGGGCAGCGAGATCACGCCCGACGGCACGCCGGATCTCGCGAAGGCCGTCCGCGCCTCGCTCGAGGGCCGCGGGGACGAGGGAACCGGCTGGTCGCTCGCGTGGAAGATCAATTTCTGGGCGCGGCTCGGCGATGGCGACCGCGCGCACAAACTGCTCGCGATGTTGCTGCGGCCTGCGCACACGGAGGGCATGCGTTACATGGGCGGCGGCGGCTCGTCGGCCAACCTGTTCTGCTTCCATCCGCCGTTCCAGATCGACGGCAACTTCGGCGGCGCCGCGGGCATCGCGGAGATGCTGGTGCAGAGCCGGGAGGAAGACGAACGAGGGGCGGGGGGCGAGGGACGAGGGGGGCTGCAGGCTGGCGACCGGCCCGTCCCTCGACCCTCGACCCTCGACCCTGTATTCGTCCACCTCCTCCCCGCGCTTCCCTCCGCCTGGCCCGAGGGCGAGGTGCGGGGGCTGCGGGCGCGCGGGACCGTGAGCGTCGACATGGCGTGGTCGAAGGGTAGGCTCGCGTCGGCGACGCTGACGGCGGCCAGGCCGGTCACGGTCCGCGTGCGTCATTCCGGCCGCGAGGAGACGCGCGCGCTCGAGCCCGGAAAGCCCGTGCGGATACGGCCGTAGAAGCCGGCGGAACTACGAAATGCGCGAAAGGCGCGAAAGAGAGCAAGGCAGGCAGGAGTGCCTGCCCCACGACGGACGGAAGGCAACACGAAGGCGCAAAGGACGCGAAGAGGACAGTGGATCCCCGAAGCGACAGCCGTAGACGCGGCGCCCCCGCCGCGCGCGATCGGTTGCCGAAGTGACAGCCGTAGACGCGGCGCCCCCGCCGCGTTCCCTGGATTCCCGAAGGAACCGGCGAGCGATTGTTGTGTGATGGAGGGGCGAGCTACTGCGAGCCCGCACGCCAAGCCTTCGCAGTTCCTCCCCCCCCGGTCTTGCGTAGCTCGGCCCGATTGGATGTTGGACGTTGGACGTTGGCTGTTGGATGTTGATGTCCGTCAGCGGGCCTTCTTCTTCTGGAGCCGCTTGCGGAAGCGCTCCTTTTCGACGGCCACGGCGGCTTCGGAGATCGTCTTGCCGCCGGCGGGATTGAGTTCGGCGAGGACCGCCTGAAGCCGCTTTCGCGCCGCAAGCGCCGCGTCATCCTTTGAATCGGCCGCCACCAACGCCTCGACGAATGGCGCGTCCTTCATGTCGAAGAGCTCGCCGGACTCGGTCAGCTTCCAGCCGTCGTTGCGCGCGTACCACTTGCGGCCGAGTTGCACGTAGATCCACTCGCGCGGCTTGAACTCCGCGCCCCGGAGGCGCGGCGCGAAGCTGCGCCCGTCGTACTTCATGCTCGCCGGAGGCCTGGCGCCGGCGAGGTCGGCAAATGTCGGCAGGATGTCGCTGAAGTCAATCAGGTCGTTGTGGACCTTCCCTGCTGGGGCGGTGCCCTTCCAGTTGGCGATCAGCGGCACGCGGGCGCCGCCCTCGAGCATGGTGCCCTTCTGACCGTGGATTTGCCTTCCGCTGATGGTGCCGGACTTCCGGGCGGTGCCGTTGTCGCCGGAGAAGACGATCACGGTCTTCTCGCGCAGGCCGAGCTTGTCGAGTTCCGCGACGAGCGAGCCGACCTGCTTGTCAAGGTAGGCGATGTTGTCGTCGTACAGCGCCTCGCCGTCGGTCGTACCCGGCTTCGTGTCCGGTGTGCGCAGGATCGGGCCGTGGACGAGGTGGGAGGCGTAGTAGAGGAAGAAGGGCTTGTCCTTGTTCTTCCGCAGGAACTCCAGCGCGTGATCGTGGCAGAAGTCCGGGTAGTACCGGCCCTTGAGGTCCACCGTTTCGCCGTTGCGCGTGCAGGTCTTCTCCCAGAAGTAGCCACCGGCGGTGGGGTCGGTGACGTAGTCCGCGAAGCCCCAGTCGGCCGGCGTCCCGCCGACCTGCCGCCACTTGCCGACATGGCACGTGGCGTAGCCGGCTTCCGTCAGGATGCGCGCCAGCGGGACCTCGTCCGCCGCCTTCGGCTGCCCGGCGCTGCCGTTGGTCAGCCCGCCGGTGCGGAACGGGTAGCGCCCGGTCATGATCTGGCAGCGCGTGGGGCCGCAGAGCGGGGTCGAGTAGCACCGCTCGAAGCGGATCCCGCCGCCGGCGAGCGCATCGAGGTTCGGCGTGCGGTTCTTGTGGCGGTCGGAGCCGTAGCACCCGACGCCGTCGAGCCCGTGGTCGTCGGAGAGGATGAACACGATGTTCGGGCGGTCCTTGTCCGCCGCCGCCCCGCGCCCCGCCCACAGCGCCGCCCCAGCCATGAACCCCGCTCTCAGGAAATCCCGCCTCCCCATCGCGCTCATGGTCCGTCTCCTTCCGGCGTGGTCGCCGGTTCCCATTCAACGGTGCGCGGGCGGACCTATTGCACGGCGCCCCGACCGGATCGCAGCGGCGCTGCCGGGAAGCCATCCTTGGGGACGGCTGCAGCCGCGACCGGCCTGTCCCGCCGTAGCGTCTGCGCGAAGGCGGATGGTCGCGGTCGGCCCTGCGTTCCCGTGCGCATTGCCGCGACGGACCGTCGCGGCTACAGAAGACCACCGCATGGAGTGGATCGCTTCCGCCGCGACCGCGGCTCGCGGGCCGGGGACTTCCCCGGGATGTCCGCCGTCCATCCCGCCGTCCGAACCGGAAACCCGTTGATCGTTTCGGAGCATTGTCCTACCGTGACCCGGTGTGGCCGGGCCGGCGAAGACCGCCGGAGCCGGCGCGCGGGACCGATCATTCGGCGAGGAGAGTTGGCATGAAGACGATTCAGGGCGGGATGTCGCGGCGGGAGATGCTCGGGACGCTGGGCGTGATGGCGCTGTCCGGCGCGGTCGGGCCGTTTGCGGGAGCGGCGGCGAAGAAGGCGGGCATTGCGCTGCAGATGTACACCATGCGCGAGCCGGCGAAGAAGGATCTCGCGGGCACGCTGAAGAAGTGCGCCGACATGGGCTGGAAATACGTCCAGTGGAGCGGCATGCCGAGCCTGCCTGCGGACCAGGTCCGCGCCGCGCTCGACAAGGCGGGCCTCAAGTGCATCGCCGCGCACACCGGTATGGAGGCCTTTGAGAAGAGCTTCGAGAAGGAGCTCGCGTTCTGGAAGACGGTCGGCTGCCCCGACATCGCGCCGGGCGGCATGATGAAGGACTGCACCGGCAGTCTCGAGGCGTGGATCAAGGGCTGCAAGCGCCTCGACGCGATCGGCGCGAAGCTGCGCGCCGAAGGCATCCGCCTCGGCTTCCACAACCACGGCATGGAATTCGACAAGTTCCCCGGCGATCCGCGCACGAAGCACCAGATCCTGATGGACGAGACCAAGCCGGAGAACCTCTACGCCGAGCTCGACATCGCGTGGGCGCACGCGGCGGGCGTCGACGTGCCGGCCTACATGCGGTCCACGCTGAAGAACCGATGCCCCGTCGTGCATGCGAAGGACGTGCTGCTCGACGGAACGAAGAAGAAGCTCGTCCCCCTCGGCCAGGGCTCGGTGCCGTGGCCCCAGGTCTTCGCCGCCGGCCGCGAGGCAGGCATCGAGTGGTACGTCTACGAGCAGGACAACGGCGAGGGCTCGCCCTTCGACTACACCCGCGCGAGCTACGAGTTCCTGTCGAAGCAGTCGCTGTAGCGGCCTGGTCCGGCCTGCCCGGTCCCGGGGAGGATGCCGCCGCCGTCGCAATCGCGGCGGCGGCGGTCGTCCGGACGGAGGAATGGGGGGGAGGGGATCGATGCGCGCGATGGGATGGATGGCGTGGGCTGCCGTCGTGCTCGTTACGTGCACGGCGGCCGAACCGCAGCCCTCGGGCTGGCCGCTGACGGAGGAGGAGCGGGCGTACGTTCTCCGGCCGGAACATGAACGCCGTCCGGGCCGCGAGGCGAATCAGCACAGGCCCGAGCTGTGGCCGGTCGTGCCGTCCGCCGGCTTCTGGGGCGGGACGAGCTGGCTCGACACGCACGCGAAGCTTGTGGAGGTTGCGCAGGCGGCGAAGGGTCCGGTCGATGTGCTGCTCGTGGGCGACAGCATCACGCAGCAATGGGGGCCGGCGTGGGAGAAACACTTCCCGGGGTTGAAGACGGTCAACCTCGGCATCGGGGGCGACAAGACGCAGAACGTCCTCTGGCGTCTGGACCATGGCGGTGTCGCCGGCCTCGATCCTCGCGTCGTCGTCCTCATGATCGGCAACAACAACATGTTCTTCACGCTCGAAACCGGCATCGAGCCGGTCGCAATGGGCATCAAGGCCTGTGTGGACAACTTGCGAGGGGTGTTCCCGGCCGCACCGGTGGTCGTTGCGAAGATCCTGCCCTGCCACGCGCCCGGCGTCCGGTTCTACGAGGACATCCGGAAGACCAACCTCGCGCTCGACGCGCTGAAGCTCGACAGCGACCCGAAGGTGACCGTCCTCGACCTGTGGAGCGACTTCACCAACGCCGACGGCACACTGAAGGCCGGTCTGTTCACGCCGGACAACATCCACCTCACGCAGGATGGCGGATACGTGCTCTACGCGCGCCGCCTGAAGCCGGTGGTCGAGAGACTCCTGAAGAGGCCATGAGAGGCGCTTGGTGAACCGCGGGTCCGCCGTGACGGGGGCATGGCCGGGATAGGCCGGCGTGTTCCCGGGCTGCGGGAAACCGAGTAGCATGCGCGGGAACCGGGCGCATGGGAGCTGATATGGACGTGAGACCACCAGGGGGCGGAGCGGTGCTGACGGCGGGCTGCGTGGCGGTCGCCTGCGTCGTCGCGGCGGCGCCGCCGCCGGGCTACGAACTTGCCTGGGCCGACGAGTTCGACGGGCCGGCCGTGAACACGAACGAATGGAACCACCGCGAGGGCAAGGCGCACCTCTCCCGGTGCGACCGGAAATGGGTGTCCCTGACGAACGGCGCGATGCGGATCGAACTGGCGCCGGACGGCGGGGCCTTCAGTGGCGGCGGTCTCATCACGCGGCGCCGGTACCGGACCGGCTACTTCGAGGTGGCGGCGCGGATGGACGGTGGTCCCGGCTGGCACGAGGCGTTCTGGACGACGTGGGCCTCCGGCATGGCCGACCTGGCGGCGAAGAAGTACCTCGATCGGCCGCGCATCGAGATCGACTGCTTCGAGCAGTACGGGACGCTCGAATCCAACCGGTTCTCCTTCGGGTCGATCCAGTGGCATCCACTCCGGGGCGGCATCGGGCGCGCCGTCCACGCCGCGCAGGACGATCTTTCGGCCGGATTCCACGTGTACGGATTCGAGGTGGACGCGGACTTCGTCGCATACTACTTCGACGGGCAATGGATCGGGGCGGACGACCTGCGCGGCGCCGAACAGGGCGAGTTTGCGCTCTGGCTGACCTGCATCGCGACGCGTCCGGACGCGAAGGCGAAGAACGGCGCGATGCTGTTCGACTACCTCCGCTGCTACGCCCTCGATCCGGCGCGCCGCGCGGAGCGGCGGGCGGCCGTGTTCGCGCAGTGGGCGGCGGCCGAGGGCGTCGCGTTGGCGTCGAAAGGGACCGATCTCTGGATCGAGGCGGAGGACTTCGCGGAGCGCGCGACCTGGCGCGTCGCCCGCGAGGGGCCGCTCGTCCTCGAAGGGTTGTCGAACAAGGGGCCGGAGTCCGCCGAGGACCGCATCGCCCGCACGACCGTCGAGGTCGCAACTCCGGGCCTCTACCGGCTGTGGGTGCGCGCCCGCGACTTCAAGACCTCCTCCCCCGGGCGCCGGTCCTTTGCGGTCACCGTGAACGGAACGCGGGCGGGGGCGCTGTTCGGGACGCACGGGCAGGAGGGCTACGCATGGCAGGACGGCGGCACGTTCGACCTCCCGGCCGGCCCCGTCGCGATCGGGCTGATCGACACATCCCGCTACCACGCGCGGTGCGACCGTCTGCTGCTCACGACCGACCTCGCCTTCGTGCCGGCCGGCCGCGGCGGGCCGCCGAACGTCCGGCATGTGCGGCGGGAGACGCCGGAGGGGGCCGCGCCATGAAGTGGATGGGCGATGGCAAGGCCGCCGAGTGGCGAAAGAAGGCCGAGGAGGTCCGGGCGAAGCTGGCCACTCATCTCCGGCGTCCGGAGAAGGCGGCCTGCTACGATCGCGACCGCCGGGGCCAGTTCGGCCCAACGTGGGGATTGATTCCTGTCTGGCCTGTCCTGGCCGGCGCTGCTGATTCCAGCCGATAGGACAACAGGGTTATGACAAGAGTCCTGATACTCCTCATGATGTTGGCGAACCCTTGTTGCGCTGGCGCAGCACAAGAGTCCGGCCCCATGACGCCAGCCGCCTTGGCGAAGTCCTTTGTCTCGCCCCCCGCCGCGGCGGGTCCGTGGTGCTATTGGTATTGGTTCAATAAGAATATCAGTCGGGAGGGAATCATCGCGGACTTGGATGGCATGGCGAACGCCGGGATTGGCGGGGTGTATCTGATGAACATCGGGGGAGAACCCAATATCCCGGAGGGGGATGTTCGGTATGGGAGCGAGGCTTGGTGGGACTTGTTCAAGCTGGCGGTTTCCGAGGCGGCGAAACGGGACATCCGGTTCGGCTTCCACTCCCCGGGGTGGTCGGCAAGCGGTGGACCATGGATCACCCCGGAATTCGGAATGCAGGAGCTGGTGTGGAGCGAAGCGGTGGTCGACGGGGGAAAGGCTGTCGAGCAGGACCTGCCTCAGCCGATCACCCGACTGGACTACTACCGCGATATCGCCGTCCTGGCCTTCCCCCAACTGCCCGATGACGACCCGCTTCCGGATCCCACGATTCGGAGTCCGGACGGCCGCGTGGTGACGATTGAGCCAGGCAAGCCGCAGTCGCTCGCGGAATGCGAGCTGCTGTATCCACGGGAGGTGACCACGCGCGGCCTGTT